>DAOVUE010000136.1 GCA_030632745.1 Pseudomonadota bacterium
GGTTGCCAGGCAGTAAAAATATGAAGGATTGAGAAGAGTCGAGATCTGGAGTTCTATTGTTTGACTGAACCTCTCACTTTTTTATTGCTTTTACTCAAAAACTTGAGGATCGAGTAACAGGTTTAAGGATGGAATAATCACTTAAAAACCCGGAGTATTTGTCTTCCGATACTTTATTACCTGCACAACCTGCCAGCAATGCAGCTGATACTAATAAAGCTATAATTAATTTTTTCATTGATTAATCCTGGTTATATTATTTTACAGTATAGCCCTTACCTTCCATGCAAGCTGAATAGGCACGATTATACTGATTACGGTTATTAGCATAATTACTGCCTTCCTGCTGTTTCCATTGTTCAGTTTTTTGATCCGTTGCTCTATTTGAAGAGCTCTGGCTCACGCCGCCAATCAAACCACCCGCTGCCGCACCTGTTTTAGCACCACTTGAGCCGCCGAGAATTCCACCCAATATAGCACCGCCCGCACCACCTTTAATAATACCCCCTGATTTTTTTGCCTGTGATGGAGGTGCAGTTGTTGTGGTTGGAGTTTTCATCGGATCAAAGCCCGTCTGATCTTTTGCCCAGCCGTAACAGGAAAATTTATCTTTTTCCATGGTTTCATTACTCTGCCCTTTAGCTGGAAAGACGATTAGATCAGCCATAGATACATTTATTACACCTGCTAAAGCAATGGATAGAATAGTTTTTTTTGTTTGTGATTTCATTTTATTTTCCTATATATTTCGTTAACAGCAGATTATATCCTATTTTTTATTAATCAATCATGAATAGAATGACGGTCCGCATTTTTTAATATTGCTGCGCTTTTTCCGGCTCATCTAATTCAATATAACTCTGTTTAATAATCTTGTTATTATTAGCTCTTAATTGCTGACTGTTTTTTTCCAGATTATTGGACTTTAATGCCTTTTGAATGGCCTGGTGATAATTTTCCTGATAAAAATTAATCACAGCCATATTATACCAAAGCCAGGCATTTCCAGGTTCAATACGTAAAGCTCGTTTTAAATAGTTTTCTGCTGCATTATAATCCTGATTTTTTATAGCCTGTTGTGACTGAGCTAATAAATCAGTCACAACAGGACGGCGGGCTGATGCAGAACTGTTTTTTTTATTAAGCGCTTGATATTCAGTATCCAATGTCGCTGTTGTAATGACTTTAGCTTGTTGTGGCTCATTTTGTGCACCATTTCGTGCACCATTATAAGTTGTCGAGCGTTCATAAACCGGAGGTCTTTCAGCAGGGTTCGGGGTATTTGTAATCGTTCTATTATTGCTTATTGACGTGCAGCCGCTAATCAATTGCATAATAAAAAGAAACAGTATATAAACTTTCAGCACAATTAAATCTCCACAGTATTTTGCTCACTTTTATCCACTACTGAAACAAACGTTCCAGCCAGTTTTTGTTATATTTTTTTTGTACCTTCTTAGCATGACAGGATTGTTTTTTCGCTGGTTCAGTGCCTTTCACAAAGGGTAAATATTCAGCATTTTTACAGCGTCCTGAAAAAGTGATCTGTTTTTTAGAATCAACCCAGTACCATTTAATAGCCCGGGGCTGGTTTTGTTCCAGACGACCAATGTCCAGTTGTTTCATCAGCCGTCCCCAGACTTTCAAAGCACCTGAAGATCCCGTTAAACCTGCCGGTTTATTATCATCACGTCCTAACCATACTACAGCCACTAAATTATTACCATAACCGGCAAACCAGCTGTCACGTAGTTCATTGGTGGTACCGGTTTTTCCGGCAAGATGATAGTTCGAAGGGATATAACGGGATAGTCCTCTGCCGGTTCCCATACTGATCACCTCCTGTAAATTTGCATTGAGAAGATAGGTTGAATTTTCACTCACACGCCGATCCACACGAATAGGATATTGCTGAAGCGCTTTATTATTCTCATCCTGTACAGAAATAATACTGCGTAAAGGTGAATAAAAGCCCTGATCTGCTATGGTTTGATACATTTGACTCACCTGCATGGGTGATAAAGTCAAAGAACCTAATAACACTGCAGGATAGGGTAATGCATCGGTTTCAACACCCAATTTTCTAACCGTGTTGAGTACCTTATCCACACCGATATTCATGCCCAGACGTGCAGTGGATAAATTATATGATTTAGCCAGTGAGACATGTAAGGGCACACTGCCATGTTCTTTTTTATCAAAGTTTTGTGGTTTCCATTTCTTTCCTTTACTGCTTTTGGCTGTAAATGAAGTATCTTTAAGCAGAGAGGACAGAGTGTAACCCTGGTCAAAAGCGGTCAGATAAATAGCCGGTTTAATTAATGAACCAATAGGACGATAGGTATTGATGGCTCGATTAAAGCTGCCTTCCTGACTGTCTTTTCCACCGACAATGGCCAATACTTCAGCAGAGTCTCGACGACTAACCACTAGTGCACCCTGTAATGGTTTTGCCTGTTTTTTATTTAAGCTGTTAATTTGATCAGCCAGTGCTTTTTCAGCTGCCCATTGCACCTGAGGATCAAAGGTGGTAAAAATTTTAAGTCCTTTATCCGTTAAATCATCCGGATTATAATCCTTTTGCAGTTGATTTTTGACACTATCTAAGAAAGCCGGGAACAGAGATGAGCTATGGGATAAGCGATGACTGATTCCTAAAGCAGATTTAATGTATTTCTGATATTGATTTTTTGTTATAAAGCCCTGTTCCATCATCACCTGCAGCACTGTATTACGACGCTTAAGCGCTCTGTCTTTATGCGCACGGGGATTATACCAGGACGGGCCTTTCACTAAACCGGTCAGCAGAGCAATTTGAGCTGTACTTAATTGATTAACAGGTCGTTTAAAATAATATTCACTGGCTAAAGCAAAACCATGAATAGCACGTCGTCCATCCTGCCCCAGGTAAACCTCATTAATATAAGCAGTTAAAATTTCATCCTTACTATAATGGTATTCTAATAACAAAGACATAATGGCTTCATTGACTTTTCTTATCAATGTTCTTTCTCTGCTTAGAAAATAGTTTTTAACCAGCTGCTGAGTTAAGGTACTACCACCCTGAACTGTTGCTCCTGCTTTAATATTAGCAATAACAGCACGAGCGATTCCTTTCGGATCAACACCATAATGATTATAAAAATTACGATCTTCTACTGCCAGCAGAGCATCTTTTAATTTTTTCGGGACTTCAGCCTGAGTTAATAATAATCTATCTTCATGCAGCTTGGGATGGATACTGCCGATAAGCGCCGGATCAAGGCGAACTAAAGAAAGCCTGCGGCCGGTTTTTCGCTCCGTAATGGATTTGAGTTTATTATTGCTGAACTGCAGTCTTAATTTTTGTGAAGCCTCTTCTCCGTCAGGAAAGGAAAAATGACGGCTGACAATATTAATGCGCGGTCCTGAGCGGGAAAAACTACCCTCCGTTGATGATTTCTTGTCTTTGCGATAGCCGGAAAGCCGCAATTCTTTTTCAAGTTGTTTAGCGGATAATGATAAACCGGGATAAAGTTCTAATGAGCGAGCATAAACCCGGGCAGGAATATCCCATTTGCGCCCTTCAAATTTATCTTTAACAATAGAATTAAGATAGACAGTATAAAGACTTAAAAAGACTATCCCTATAAACAGTGTGTACAGGATAGTTTTTTTAATTAATTTGCCTAAGTGGGTCATAAAGGATGATCGGGATGATCTTTTTTTCCTGGCAGACTTCTTTTTTGCGGCTTTCTTTTTTGCGGGCATAATAGCTGAAGACGTTATTTTCTACGCCAGCGTGTTCCATCAGGAGTGTCTTCTAATAAGATATCTTCAGCATCCAGAACATCACGCAGTCGATCACATTCAGACCAGTTTTTTTCCTGTTTAGCCGTTGTTCGCTGTTCAATTAAAACATTAATTTCATCATCAGACAGACCGCCCTCAGCAGCGCTGCCCTGTAGAAATTCCTGAGCATTATTTTCTAATAGGCCTAATAACTCAGCAAGTTGCTGCAACTGCTTTGCAATAGCACCAGCCTGTTTTATGTCAGTGGACTTTAAACGGTTAATTTCATGGCTCATATCAAATAAAACAGAAATTGCCATGGGTGTATTAAAGTCGTCATCCATTGCTTTAAAAAAACGCCGGCTGTATTCATTATCTATCTCTTGCTCTTGCTCTGCCTCTTGCTCTGCCTCTTTTCCTGCCTCTTTTCCTACGTTGTATTCTTCAATGCCTAATAAGGACTGATATAAAGTACCTAGTGAGGCTTTTGCTTTATCCAGATTTTCATCAGAATAATTCAATGGACTTTGATAATGGCTGTTTAAAATAAAATAGCGGATCACTTCAGCAGCATAGGTTTTTAATACATCGCGAATAATAAAAAAATTACCCAGTGACTTGGACATTTTTTCATCATCTACCCGTACAAAACCATTATGTATCCAGTAATTAACAAATTTATGCCCGGTACAAGCTTCTGACTGTGCAATTTCATTTTCATGATGGGGGAATTTCAGATCAAGACCACCACCATGAATATCAAAATGATCACCCAGACAATTAATTGACATGGCAGAACATTCAATATGCCATCCCGGTCTACCTTTTCCCCAGGGAGAATCCCATGAAGGTTCCCCGGGCTTGGCCGCTTTCCAGAGCACAAAATCCATGGGATCACGCTTGGATTGATCGACATCGACACGGCTTCCGGACTGCAGATCATCCAGCTTCTTCTTTGCCAGTTTTCCATAATCTGTAAATTTTTTCACCTGATAATAAACATCACCATTATCTGCCGGATAGGCCATACCCTTGTCTATAAGAGTTTGGATCATTGCCAGGATCTCATCCATATGCTGCGTTGCACGAGGCTCAATATCCGGTCGTTTAACACCCAGAGCATCGGCATCTTCATGCATGGCAGCAATAAAACGAGCGGTCAAAGTATTTATATCTTCACCATTTTCAATGGCACGGGCAATGATCTTGTCATCAATATCAGTAATATTGCGTACATAGGTAACATTTTCATTACCATAGATTTTACGCAGATAACGGGAAATCACATCAAATACAACCAGCACCCGGGCATGACCAATATGACAATAATCATAAACCGTCATACCGCAAACATACATTTTGACCTGACCGGGATGAATTGGAGTAAAAACTTCTTTTTTACCACTGAGTGTATTTTGGATACTTAACATAAATTAAATTCTTCTTTAACTTTAAATCAAAATAGAAATAGAAATATAACGACCGGAGAATAGAAACCGTAACGAGGTTAATTGAAATAGGGGGCGGAGTCAAATGGCATAAGCAAATATTAGGGATTTGGCCTAAATATTTTAAAAGGTAGATATGGGAACTATTTAATACATTAGTGCTACCATTCCCAATAATTATTCAGCAATTTTTAAATCAATATGCAAGCCTAGGAGTTTGTCCGAGAATAGAAATCCTACTGCGGAAAAGCTGATTTTGGCCAGATTTCACCATCATTTTCATTACACGGGCAACTATTCGCCTAAAATGATAGCA
>DAOVUE010000037.1 GCA_030632745.1 Pseudomonadota bacterium
AAATATACACCTTCTTTGATCAATTTAAAACCTCAGTAGTGTTTAGGGATTTGGCATTTATTATGTTTAATAAACCAGCTCAGAGCAATCACTTGTAGTTATGACGCAAGTCAATGACATTATTACAGTAAAGATGGTACTATATTATTAAAGCATAAACATAAATAATTCTATTTTTTGTATCTACCCAAACCACCTGGAAATACTGGATTTCCAGGTGGTTTGGGTGTACATGTACTATTTAAATAAGGGGGCATTAATCCAGTGATAGGAGTTTCAAAATGATGATAAAAAGATTAGCATTAGCAAAGGTACTATTGACTGCCGTACTTATCATGAGTCCATTTTATATGAGCTCTGCGGGCGATCAGCATAAACTGGCTATCCATATCGACAGGAGCGATGAACTCACGCAAAGACTAACCGTCAACAATGCATCCAAAGCTTTGGAAGTATTACAGGAAGATATTGTTATTGATGTTGTGATCTACGGACCGGGAATGGCTCTTGTTATCCAGGGTGGTAAATTCGAGAAACAAATTTCGAATCTCATGAAAAAAGGGGTGAAATTTCATCTTTGTGAGGTTACCGTTAAAAAGATGACGAAGAAGAACGGTAAGGCACCTAATCTCTTGCAAGGCGTGAATATTGTGCCTTCAGGTACGGTAAAGCTGATGCAGTTACAGGAAGACGGGTACGTATATCTAAGACCGTAACGTAGAAATGCACCAGATCCATAGAATAATCTGCACAACTATCCCCGCTTCGGCGGGGTTTTGATGCTTACGGCTACCCTTAGGAGCTTGTCCGAGAATAGAAATCCTACTGCGGAAAAGCTGATTTTGGCCAGATTTCACCATCATTTTCATTTATCCATATTCTGTGTTGCAGCAAGAGTTACATAGAACAACTACTACGTGCCCCAGGGGTATGCGCCTCTTGCTGCGCTTTGAAGATAAACAATATTACGGCGCAATATTTCGTAGTTAGTGCTTAAAAATCACCCTCAGCGCCACGTTTCATGATATCAAGTATAATACGTTTGACATTTACTGCTTCTTTTTTCAAATCTTCTGGTAATGGTTTTCCACCATAAATCATTAAGTCCATATTTAAGCTGTAAAGCCATAATTTACCGGTTTTATCTTCAACCAACGTAATACGACAGGGTAAATACGCACTAAAGGCATCATTATAATCAAGCATTTTTGCTGCAGTCAGAGAATTACAAAAAAGAAAGATTTTAACAAAGCGATAAGGTTTACCTGATTTTGCTGAAATATCCTTAGATAAGGGTAATTCACCCACGTTTGCAATATTATGCTCATTAGCAACAAACTTCATGGTTTCTTCTACTTCCTCGGCAGTCAAACCGTCCACAACAGGAAAGCGCCAGACAGTAGCAGTAGCTGCATCTTTCGATTCTAATATGTTAACTATTAGCTCTTTATAGGTTTGTCCCGCACCCGGATCGAATTCACTCAGTGTATTTTTTACATTAAAGTAAAGTGCACCTGCGGCGATAATGGTCACCAGGCCGACCAGGGCAAAAAGGTTTTTTAACAAGATGATTCTCCTTTTAAAAATTTATTAATCTGTTAGCTGAGGGCTCATATTAATATTGTTATTATTATTTGTTGAATATAGCATAAATTATAACAACAACCTAGGTTGTTGTTATTTAAACAATGAAGCCGTTAGTAGATTTTGTGTATATTTTTCCTTTGGTGAAGTAAAAATAGTTTCTGTTTCACCCGTTTCAATAATTTTTCCTTCTTTCATTACCATAACCCGATGTGCAACTGCTTCAATTACTTTCAAATCATGAGTAATAAATAAGTAGGATATTTTATAACGCAGCTGAAGCTCTCTTAACAATGCAAGCACTTGTTTTTGAACTGAAACATCAAGAGCACTGGTAGGTTCATCGAGCAGAATGAGTTTAGGTTCTAAGATAATGACTCGTGCGATAGCGATACGCTGTCTTTGTCCGCCGGAAAATTCATGCGGATAACGCCACAGGATATCATCTTCCAGACCCACTTCCAAAAGCGTTTTTTGGATTTTTTCACGTCTTTGCTGTTTATTTAACTGTGGAAAATGAATTTGTAAACCTTCACCCACAATTTGTTCTACCGTCATACGCGGTGATAATGATGAATAGGGATCCTGAAAAACCACCTGAAATTCTTTTCGTAACGGCCGCAGCTGATTATAGCTCATTTGATCAATTTTCTGCTGCTCAAAAAAGATATCACCTCTGCAGCTCTCAAGTCGTAATAAACATCTTCCCAAAGTTGACTTACCTGAACCTGATTCACCGACAATACCGAGCGTTTCACCCTCTTTTAGATAAAGTTGAATATTATCTACCGCATTCACTGTATGGATTTTACGTCGAAAGAAACCGCTTTTAATGAAAAATTGACAGTATAAATGTTGTGCGGATAATAACTCCTGAGCATGATTTAATGAGGTCGTTTCCTGTTGCGGAATCATTCGTTCCGGCTCACTATTCAACAGCTTGATCGTGTAGGGGTCCTGAGGCTCTCTGAACAGATGCTGAACCTCATTTTGTTCAACAATATTACCTTCCTGCATGACACAGATATGATCGGCAAAACGTTTCACCAGATTTAAATCATGACTGATCATTAATATTGCCATAGAAAACTCTTTTTGAAGTTTTTCTAATAATAATAATATCTGCAATTGAACCGTCACATCCAGTGCTGTAGTGGGCTCATCTGCAATCAGTAATTTTGGCTCACAGGCCAGAGCCATAGCGATCATCATGCGCTGACGCTGACCGCCTGACAATAAATGAGGAAAAGCATCAAAACGATAGTGTGGATCCGGGATTCCCGTTAATTCCATCAACTCAATGGCTTGTTTTTTTGCTGCGGCTTTACTCAAGCCCTTATGAATCAGCAGCGGTTCCATGATCTGATCACCCACTGTAAACGTCGGATTAAGAGATGTCATGGGCTCCTGAAAGATCATGCTGATATGACTGCCGCGAATATGCTCCATCTGCGCTTCATCAATAGCTAAGATATCCTGTTCATTATAAATAATTGAACCGGAGCTATAATTGACTTTCTCTTCATCATGCAGTCGCAGTATTGACATGGCAGTCACTGATTTTCCTGAACCGGATTCACCCACTAAAGCCATGGTTTCACCTGCACTCACTGAAAAATTAATATCACGCACCACATTGACTGAACCCGCCAGTGTGTCAAAGTTAACACTGAGATCTTTGACATCGAGTATCGTTTTATTTTTCATAAATTTCTTTTTTTGCTATTAACCAGGTCTTCCGTCAACCAGGTCTTCCGTCAACCACGTCGGGTATCCAGTGCTTCACGCAGTGCCTCACCTATAAAGATAAGCAGCATCAGAGTACCGACTAAAACTGAAAATGTCGTCATAGAAAGCCACCAGGCATCAATATTATCTTTCCCCTGTGATAATAATTCCCCCAGGCTTGGAGTCGATGGAGGTACACCCAGGCCCAGATAATCCAGGCTGGTTAAAGCCATAATAGCTCCACTGATACGAAAAGGAAGAAAAGTTAACACCGGCACCATACTATTGGGTAATAAGTGTTTAAACATAATACCTACATTAGAAACCCCCATAGCACGGGCGGAGAGAACGTAATCCAGGTTACGTCCGCGTAAAAACTCAGCTCTGACATAGTCCGATAAGCCCATCCAGCCGAATAATGACAAAAGTATGATTAACAGTCCGATACTGGGTTTAAAAATGGAAGCAAATATAATGAGTAAATAGAGTTCCGGCATGGAATTCCATATTTCAATTAAACGCTGGGTAACCAGATCCACTTTACCGACAAAGTAACCCTGAAGACTACCGACAATAATACCAATGACCACACCAATAGCCGTAAGAAGCAAAGCAAACAGTACAGAGAGACGAAAACCATATATTAATCGGGCCAGAACATCCCTGCCCCGATCATCCGTTCCCAGCAGATTCTGTGCTGAAGGTCGTGCCGGATTGGGCAGTTCAGCAAAATAATTGATAGAATCAAAACGATAGTGATTGAGTGGATAAACAGCCCAGTTATTATCCCTGGTTATTTTTTGCTTAATATAGGGATCGTTATAATCGGTTTTTGTTACAAAATCACCGCCAAAGGTGGTTTCAGGATAATCATTCCAGAGCGGAAAATAATAGTTTTGTTCAAATTGAATCAACAGCGGCTTATCATTACTGATGACTTCAGCAAACAGACTGGTAAACAATAAAATGGAGAAGATCCACAGGGAATAATAACCGCGACGATTACTCTTAAAACGTAGCCAGGCTCGCCTGGCCGGTGATAAATTTGCTAATTGTGTTTTATCTAACGTCATAGTCATTTATATTTATTCTTTATCAATTATTTTGCTTCAAATTTAACCCGGGGATCAATTAAGACATAAGAAAGATCAGTAATAAGCTTGGTTATCAGCCCCATTAAGGTAAATAAATATAAGGAACCCAGAACTACGGGATAATCGCGCCGCACAATAGATTCATAAGACAATAAGCCCAGCCCATCAAGAGAAAAAATGGTTTCAATAAGTAAACTTCCGGCAAAAAATGCAGCCAGAAAGCTTGCCGGAAATCCGGTAATCAATGGTATTAAGGCATTACGAAACACATGTTTATACAACACCTGATTGCTGCTGAGTCCCTTGGCTTTAGCGGTAATGACATAGTTTTTACGAATTTCTTCTAAAAAGCTGTTTTTTGTCAGCATGGTCATCACCGCAAAACTGCCTATAACAGAAGAAATAACAGGCAGTACCATATGCCATAAATAATCAGTCACTTTAGAAAACCAGCTCAGTTGTTCCCAATTATCTGATGTCAGGCCTTTCAAAGGAAACACATCATAAAAACTGCCGCCGCCGAATAACACCAGTAACAGAATACCCAGCACAAATCCTGGAATAGCAAAACCAATCAACACAATGGTACTGGAAATGACATCAAAGCGGGAACCATCTCTTACTGCTTTAGCAATGCCTAATGGAATACAGGTCAGATAGGTAATAAAAAATGTCCACATTCCCAGACTGATGGATACCGGAAGCTTATCCACAATAAGTTCAGCGACTGATTGATGGTGATGGTAACTTTCACCAAAATCAAAACGTAAATAATTTCCCATCATGGTAAAAAATCGTTCTACCGGTGGCTTATCAAAGCCGTACAAGGCCTTAATTTCATCCAGACGCTGTTTATCAATACCTTCTGCCCCACGATACAAATCACTGGCGGTACTACCCGCCTCGGTCATTTGATCCTGTCCTGTGAGCTGAGCAACCAGTTGTTCAACAGGACCTCCGGGTACAAACTGGGTAATCACAAAAGTAATTAACATCACCCCGAAGAGTGTAGGGATCATCAATAATAGTCGTTTAAAAATATAATAAAACATAATGTCCTATACAAGCCCGGTATTTTTAAAGAAGCTCATTGTTGCCGATACTCCGGTTTAAACCACCAGGTTGAAAGCATCCATCCTTCGGCGGAAAAATAAACCGGTAATTGTTGCGGATATTCGAATTTATCCCAATAAGCAATTCGATGGGAAGCAATATACCAGTGCGGTACCAAATAAAATTCACTCAGCAGTACCCGGTCCATGGCACGGGTTATAGCCACTATTTGCTCTCTGTCAGTGGTTTGACTTAATAATTCTAATAAATGATCAAGCTCCGGATTTTTTATCCCGGGATAATTAGCTGAACCATCCACATCGGCAGTTCGGGAATGCCAGCGACTTTCAAGTTCATTACCCGGCACCTGACTTTGAGAAAAGCCGGACACTATCATATCAAAATCTTTAGTATCAACTCTACTTTTATATAACGCATAATCGACGGTTCTATAATCCATCGTTATACCTAATTTTTGTAAATTTCTGGCATAGGATGCGGCAATCCTTTCAAAGGCTTTTTGAGAAAGAATCAGGTCAAACTTAAAGACTTTTCCCTGCTGATTTCTTAAGGCACCGTCTTTGTATTCCCAGCCTGCCGACTTTAAAAGTTTAATAGCCTGCCTGAGATTATCGCGTAATGAAGATGGCGGGTTAGTAGTAGGCGGCTGCCAGGCATCAGCAAAGACTATGGGATCCAGACTAGTCTTAAAAGGCTGCAGCAATTCACGCTCTGCTGTTGAAATAGCTCCTCCGGCTGCCAGTTCAGTATTGCTGAAATAACTGTTATTACGCTGATATTGATTATAAAACAACATACGATTGGCCCATTCAAAATCATAGGCCAGAACCAGAGCTTCCCGAACCCGTTTATCACTGAAGATTTCTTTTCGGGTATTAAAAATAAATCCCTGAATGCCTACACTATTTTTATGCGGTATATTTTTTTTTATTATTTGTTGGTCATTAAAGACTCGTCCGGTGTAATCTCTCGCCCACATTTTAGAGTTATATTCATGACGAAAATCATACTCTTCTGCTTTTAAGGCCTCTAAAGCAATCGTACTGTCACGAAAGTATTTATACACTATCGTATCAAAATTAAACATCCCTTTGCGTACACCCAAATCCTTTGCCCAGTAATCAACATCACGCTTAAACGTAAGCTGTTTACCCGTATCGTACTTTTCAAGAACATAGGGGCCGCTGCCGATGGGCATTAACATAGCGGTATCTTTAAAGTCCAGATCACCGACCCAGTGTTTTGGAAATACCGATAAATAACTACTGAGCAGCATGGGTAATTTGGTATTTTGTTCTTTAAAATCAAAACGAATGCTGTATTTATCTACAATAACAGCCTGTTCAATATCAGCTAATACAATTTTATAGGCAGGATGCACATGTTTATTGTTCATCAGTGTATCAAATGAAAATTTAACATCATCCACTGTAACAGCCGAACCATCTGAAAATCGGGCTTTAGGATTAATATGGAAAGTGACGGACAAACCATCATCCGCTATTTTAATATCATCTGCCAGCAAGCCATAAAAAGTATAGGGCTCATCGAGACTTTGTTCCATTAGTGTTTCAAAGATAAGACCGTCAATACCATCTGCGGCAACACCCTTTAGCAGATAAGGATTAAGGCGATCAAAAGTACGTGAACCATTCAGATCCAGGTGTCCGCCTTTAGGTGCATCCGCATTCACATATTCGAAATGAGAAAAACCTGCAGGATATTTTGGCTCATAGCCATAAGCCATGGCATGTTCAGCAACAGCCGGTCTGCTCGTGAATATAAAAAAAAGGCTTACTACAGTGGGTAATGAAAAGAATAATGAAAAGAGTACTAAAGATGGTACAGACATAAAAAAGACAGTACTGTATTTTTTGTTAGAGTGTTCTCTGTATTTAAGAGCGATATGAAATTTATTAGCCATTTTTTTAAGTAACTTTATTATTCACATTCAGATACACATTAGCCACAGCTGTTATATAGATCAGCTTCTAATTATATTTCAGACACTAGTTATGGGTAATGTACACCTGAAAAACGATATGTTTTTATGTAAAGGTCTAGTTTATTCTTTTTATCACAGGTATCATATCCACATTAGATTTTATTACAAGTAGCAATCTGAACTGTTTAACACTCTATATGCCGTTTTTGTCTACTCCGGGTATGAGTGTTAAGATAATCAGATACTAAGAATGACCTATTTCAAGGAGTTTAATATGGGATTTTTGCAGGGTAAAAGAGCATTAATCGTTGGCCTGGCCAGTAATCGTTCAATTGCCTGGGGTATTGCCAAGGCAATGAGACGTGAAGGCGCTGAACTGGCATTTACCTATCAGAATGAGAAACTAAAAAGTCGTGTTGATAAATTGTCAGCCGAATGTGATTCAGATATCGTCATACCCTGTGATGTTGCTGATGATGCTCAAATTGAGAATGTGTTTGAAGAACTGGATAATTTCTGGGATCATTTAGATATCATCGTTCACTCTGTGGCTTTTGCACCACGTGAAGAGCTCGCAGGCGAATATCTTGATAGTGTCACCCGTGAAGGCTTTATCACTGCGCATGAAATCAGCTCCTATAGCTTTGCAGCACTGGCTAAAGCAGGCCGCAATATGATGGAAGGTCAAAATGGTGCGCTGCTCACATTATCTTATCTTGGTTCTGAGCGTATTATGCCTAACTACAATGTTATGGGCCTGGCCAAGGCAAGTTTAGAAGCTAATGTACGTTATATGGCTGAGTCTTTAGGTCATGACGGCATACGGGTTAATTCAGTTTCAGCAGGCCCGATAAGAACTCTTGCTGCTGCCGGCATTAGTGATTTTCGTAAGATGCTGGCTCACGTAGAAAAAAATGCACCGCTAAGACGTAATGTTACCATTGAAGATGTGGGCAATACCGCCGCATTTTTATGTTCTGATCTTGCTGCAGGTATTACCGGTGAAAATATCTATGTGGATTCTGGTTATAACCACGTGGGAATGGGTGCTTTGAATAAGTAAATTTAAACCCGCAGCAAGATTATGGGATGCTGTACACTGGGCACGCGTTGCCTCGTGGTACCTACTTTTGGCAAGCTCGTGACCACCATGGATATTACATATCGTCATCCCCGAAGTCTTTTATCGGGGATCCATCTATAGCAATAGATTCCCGATAAAAGACTTCGGGAATGACGGTAATAGAGAATAGTTGCACGGACTTATTGAGAAGTTACAAA
>DAOVUE010000359.1 GCA_030632745.1 Pseudomonadota bacterium
ACGTCACTATCTGGCATTGCTGTCAAATGAGATCAGCGCACTGGAAGCAATTCTGCATAAGGCAGAACTCAATCGGGATAAAGATGCCCGAGTTAAATTTCAGTATGAATGGTTTAGAGCTGATCTAGTCAAGATGAAATCTGGTATTCAGGCTCATATCAATGCACCCAGAGCCAATCCAAGAAAGGTAGCTCCATTACAAGGTGGTTATCGTCAATGAAAGCATCCCTTAATCAATCGATGAAATTTTTCTTGCTTACTAGCTTATTAATTACAGGCTGTGTGTCGATGATGAGTCATTCGGCTTATGCACTGGATTCTAATCAAAAAGATGTAATGAATAAGGCCATTACTGGTAAGTCAGGCAGCGTGGGTATCTCAAGTTCATCATTAAAGGGCTCAATATCTAAAACAACTTCCTATACCGATGCGGTCAAAGGAGTGCGTATAGGGATCACTCTGGTAATAGCTGGTTTGTACTTTTTATTTGTGGCCTGGTTGGCCAAATCTCAGTATGTCGCCTGGGCAGAGGGTGATATTGATTCTTCGGAAGGCTTTGGCTCAGTTGTCATTGCCACCTTAATGCTTCTGCTAATTGTATTTATTTTAACAACTTAACTATAAAACCAAAAGAGGAAAATTCATGAAAAAACTAAAGGGACTTTTTACCCGTATTAATTACAAACTCGGACTGCCATTGATGGCAAGTTTTATCTTATTACCTATGCAGACAATGGCGGCAATGCCGACAGCCGTTGATAGTGGCTCATCCGGAGCAGCAACCTCTGGTGACTGGCTGGCCTTATTAACAGGTTATGTTGATAAAGGAACTGATCTGATTGCCTGGGGTGTGGCTATCCTGGGTTTTATTGTCCTGGCAGTTGTCACATTGGGCAAGTTCAATGATGCCCGTAAAAACAAAGCAGAATGGTCTGAAGTGGGTCTGACAGCAGGTGTTGGTGTTGTTATTTTATTGTTCATGGTCTTTCTGTCCACAGAAGCAACCAAAGTTATCTAAAAAGGTCAGTGACGAACACATAATGCCAATTCAATAGCGTGGTTAAATTGGTATTGGCATTATGAATGCACTTGTTTGTCATAAAAATCATTAAATCAGGAGCTGATCTTTTATGGATACGGAACAAGAAATTCTTGTTGAAGAACGAACCGTCTATGAACGGATCAATAATGAACCCGTCATTTTTCGTGGTTTGTCCAGTAGTGAATTAAGAACAGGATTAATTGTCACGCTGATCACTCTGATACCACTCTGTGCATTTATCGGTTATTTATTGGATCGATTATTAGTGGGATTAGGCACCATAGGCATTTTCACCATGATATCTGTGATGTTTATGGGGACAGTTTTTCAACGCATAAAGCGAGGCAGGCCGGATGGTTATTACCAACAAAGAACCGCTTTAATATTGAGCCAGTTAGGATTCAACAAGAGTAAAGTGGTGAAATACAATGGTCGATGGAGTAACGGACGTACTGATCCGGATATGGAGTAAATAATGTCAAGAGCAAAGAATGAATTGGAAAATGAGATTTCAAAGAAAAAAGGTTGGCGTGGTATGACGTTTTTTCTGGGAGTCTTATTAGTGTTTGGAATGTTGGTTCATCAATCACGAATACAACAAATTGATGTGCATATACCGCCAGAACTCAGTAGTGCTGTGGTTCAAAAAGCCAATCACATTCCCAAACCTAATGTCTATTTGTTTACCAGTAATATCTTACAGGCACTGAATAACTGGACAGAAAACGGCGAGCAGGATTTTAAGCGCAATATTGAAGCTTATAAGCATTACCTCACCCCAAGTTTTAAAGAACAATTACTGAAATTATATGAGAACAAAAACAAAAAAGGGGAATTGTCAGGACGTATTCGTGGAGTCCAGGAAATGTTTGGTCATGAATATGATGATTCCAAAGTGAATGCTCTGGCCTCCAATGTCTGGCGTGTCAATGTGGATTTAAAGATCAGGGAGTGGTATCGGGGCATGAAAGTCAAAGAGGTGGATCTAGCGTTTCCAATCCGAGTGGTGCGATATGATATTAACCGTCAGCTTAATCCATGGGGAATGGCCTTAGATGGTTTTATTAAGTTGCCACAACGCATTAGCTCAGAAGAACCTGAACTGGCTGACAACAACTAAACAGAGGATAGCATGAGTACCATTTTACTGGTGGATAATTCAGAGTTGATTACGGAAATTGTTGGTGAACAACTCAGTGATAATATTGAATTTGGTGGATATCAGGTAATTAAAGCCATTACTTTTCAACAAGCGATTGACCACCTTGAAAAAAGTGACTTTGACTATTTGATCTCGGACTATTATCTGGATCAGGGTAACTTTGGTACAGCATTGATTCAGCAATGTCAAAAGCAGTCACTGTTATTAGCTTTCGATGATCTTGAGTATAAAGCAAAGGCTGTTGGAGCCAGTTTTATTAATAAAAATCAGGGTGTACTGGGCCGTAGGATACATGACTGGATTATTAGCTTAAAGATTTTTTAATTTTGTTCAGCCCTTAAGTCAGTCGCAAATGATCTTTAGTACTAATTTACTGGTAGGACTATTTTTGTTTCTATTTCCAGATAGCAGACATAAACAATTACAGAAAATATGCCTGTGATTTCCACACGAAGTTAAAATTTCTACATTAGAGTTAAATCGAGATGGGTGTCTACTGGTTTTTCTGGTTTTTGGAAATCAGCCATTTTCTTATTCCTTTTTCAGATGATGGTAACTGAATGCACCCAAAATGGCGGTGAGAAAAAAGTAAAGCAAAATGAAGGAAAACAATAGTAGCATATCAGAGGGAAAAGTCCCCTGCACAGCACGTAATATGAGTGG
>DAOVUE010000235.1 GCA_030632745.1 Pseudomonadota bacterium
AACTGGAAAAAAAGCGTAAAGCAGAAGCAAAAAAGAAACAACAGCAGCAGAAAAAAGCAGCAGAGAAAAAGCAACAGGAACAAGGTAAAACCGCCATTGCTAAAGAAAAACTGTTAAAAGAGAAACGTGCTAAAGAGAAGCTCAAAAAAGAACAGGAAAAAAAGAAGAAAAAAGAGCAGGCCAGAAAAAAAGCTGAGCAGGAAAAACAGCGTAAACTGAAGGAAAAAAAGAAACAGCAGGAAGCCGAGAAAAAACGTAAAGCCGAGCAGGAAAAGAAACGTCAGGCAGAACTTCGAGCTGAAAAGAAGCGTAAAGAAAAGAGAGATAAGGCTGTATGGGAACAAAAAAGTAAGGAAATTATTAAGCGTCATGTTGCTCTGATTTCAAATAAAATTGAACAGAGCTGGCGTCAACCCTTAAATGTGCCAGCCTATCTGACCTGTAAAGTTAATATTAAATTACACTCTACAGGTAAGGTTATATCCGTTAAAGTGATTGAAAGCAGTGGTAATCAGTCTTTTGATCGCTCTGTCGAAATAGCAGTGAGAAGAGCATCTCCATTGCCGGTCCCGACTGATGTGAGACTTGCTAAAGAATTTAAAGAAATGAATTTAGTCTTTGAACCTAAATAACTCAAAGTAGATTTAACTGAGTTATTTAGGTTAAACCAGGAAACTATTAATATAATGTCACCCTTAACAACACCCGCGATTAATAAACAGCAAAATGCAGTATTATTTATTATCCTTTTTTTTCTACAATCATTTATGCTGTCAAATTCCTATGCGGTACTTGAAGTAGAAATTAAGGGGGGTTATCAAAGTGCCAATCCTATTGCCATAGTCCCTTTCAAATGGAGACAAAGCAATAAGGTGCCTGTTGATATTGCTCAAATTATTCGTTCTGATCTGGCCCGCAGCGGGGTATTTTCACCTTTAACTCTCAATCAATTACCAGAGCGCCCGGGTTTTGACGATCAGGTTAATTTTTCACGCTGGAAAAATACCCCGGCGGAACAGCTGGTGATTGGAACTATTACTCTGGTGGCACAGGGGAAATATGAGCTTGCATTTAAAATCCTGGATATTTTCAGCGGCCGGGAACTTCTAGCATACAAGTATACTGTAGAGAAAAAAAACTTACGTCGGGTCGCCCATCAAATCAGTGATAAAATCTATGAAAAACTGATGCATTCCCGGGGTGCTTTTGATACCTTAATTGCTTATGTGATAGTGAATAATAATATTGATGCTAAAAAACGAGTGTATACTCTGGCCATTGCAGATTCAGATGGTTTTGGTGAAAAAGTGATATTAAAATCCAAGCAGCCCATCATGTCTCCAGCCTGGTCTCCTAATGGCAGGCGTCTGGCTTATGTTTCATTTGAAAAATCACGTTCTATTGTTTATGTGCAGGAGTTAAAAACAGGACAACGTCAGGCTGTTGCTCAATTTAAAGGAATTAATAGTGCTCCCCGCTGGTCTCCTGATGGTAAGCGTCTGGCAATGACATTATCAAAAGATGGAAATTCTGAAATTTATGTAATGTATCTTGCCAGTGGTGTATTACAGCGTATTACTAATCACTATGGCATTGATACCGAGTCAGCCTGGGCACCTGACGGCCGTTCACTGGTTTTTACCTCTGATCGCTCAGGTAAGCCGCAAATTTATCAGATCAATATTAATCAGCAAGGTCGTTCGGGTCATCCTAAACGTCTTACCTATACAGGTGATTATAATTCAAGAGCCAGTTTCTCACCGGATGCTAAGCAATTGGTGCTGGTGACACGAGACAACGGAAAGTATAGGGTTGCTCTTCTTAAATTGGGTACACGGGATTTACACGTTTTGACTCGTTCGAAAATGGATGAGTCACCTTCGTTTGCACCCAATGGTAAAATTGTTTTGTATGCTACTGAGTTACGGGGGCGTGGCATATTAGAAGCTGTTGTTGTTGATGGCAGTAATTCACCGCAGCGCTTACGTGTACTGAGTGGCGATGTAAGAGAGCCTGCCTGGTCCCCCTATCGCAGTCAATAAACTATAGGAATTAATAATGAATAAAACTACTTTTAAACCTTTTAAACCTTTTAAACAATTGGGTATACTGCTCATAGCAGCACCATTTTTTGTACTCAGTGCATGTACCTCTATCAGTGATGATAGCTCAGGAGATGCTGCGGTTGAAGATCACAGTACTGAAAGCGGACAACAGGGTGAAGGTTATGAAGGTCAAACCGGTGGTTATGATAACTCAGGTATGAATGGCGGCTCTGCTATAAGCGGTTCCGTTATAACCAGCGAATCACTATCCGACCCCAACAGTCCTCTTGCTGTTCGTACTATTTATTTTGAGCATGATAGCTCTACAATTAATGCTCAGGGGCAGTCAACGCTTAATGTTCATGCAGAATTTTTATCTCTGAATCCGGATCAAATATTGATTATTGAAGGACATACGGATGAAAACGGGACTCGGGAATATAATCTTTCTCTGGGTGAGCGTCGCAGCAGAGCAGTTTTGGATTTCCTCTCTGCATCAGGCGTTTCTGAGCAGCAGATGGAATTGAGAAGTTATGGCGAAGAAAACCCTGTAGCATTGGATCAAGATGAATCTGCCTGGCAGCTTAATCGTCGTGTTGAGCTTATTTATTAATCATTCTTTGAGTAACTAGAGGCTCTTTACGCATTATCAGGTATTGTTGATGAACTATTATGTAACAAAATATGTAAGCAAATATGTAAGCAAAGGACTTATTGTCATTTTGTGTGTGTTTGGAGCACTTCACTCTTCTTATGCAGATCAAAAGCTTTCCATTGATGTGCGGGTTGATCGTTTAGAACGCCAAATGAGCTCACAAAAGCAATTAGATCTCTTATATCGTGTCAAGCAGCTGCAGACAGAGAATCAACAATTGAGAAGTTTACTGGAAGAACAAAATAATGAAGTTCATCAGTTAAAACAACAACAGCGAGAGCTGTATTCTGATTTAAATCGACGTATGGGGCAATTGGAAGGCAAAGATGACTTTTCAAATAATAACCGTTCAAACTATAACCGTTCAAACGAAGAAAGAGCAGTAGCAGATACAGTTCCAGCCAGTTCAACAAAAAAACAGACAGTAGAAGTCATTGATAGATCTATTGTCAGCGGGTCTCCTGCTGCACTGAGCAGTGATTCTGCTTCACAGGCTAATATTATGTCTACTGATAAAAAGAATGTCCAGGTGGCCACGATAAAGCCGATGTCCGATAAGGAACGTAGGGCGGAGCAAAAGGCATATCAAAAGGCTTTTGATGAATTAACTGCCCGACGATATAATAAGGCGAGAGACTCTTTCATGCAATTTCTTCAGCTCTATCCCCATGGACGCTATGCTCATATTGCTCAATATTGGGTAGCTGAGTCCAGTTATGCACAACATCATTATGAACAATCAATTATTGACTATCAATTATTACTGGATGTTTATCCCTTTAGCCCTAAAAAAGCCGAAGCAGAGTTAAAAAAGGCATATTGTTACAATGAATTAGGCGATAAGAAAAAAGCTCGTCAAACAATTGATAGCTTACTCAGAAACTATCCCGATACCACTGAAGCAGGACAGGCAAAACATCTATTGAAAAAGCTCTAGTCTTTTTAGAAATTGATAATCTACAGCAATTTTTATTAAAAAGTTATAAAAAAGCTTGCCATAAATATAAAAAAAGGTAGAATATGCGCATCTTGAAAAGACGGCCGTTATTTATACCCGTTTGATTCAAAGGGGCGTTAGCTCAGTCGGTAGAGCAGTGGACTTTTAATCCATTGGTCGAGAGTTCGAGTCTCTCACGCCCCACCATACTATAAGCCCTTGTATATCAATTGATTGCAGGGGTTTTTTATTTCCTATGATTTTACAAAAGTGTTGTTGAAATACAAAAGGCTACCCAATAAGCTACCCGTGAGACTAAAAAGTAATCTGAGAATGTCTAAAACTGTCAAGATGAACGAATCTTCACAACATTAATGTTCTTAAATTTATTGGCTCAATCTAAAAACTTACTTCCTT
>DAOVUE010000316.1 GCA_030632745.1 Pseudomonadota bacterium
CAGGCTCTGCAGCGGGCCACCCAGTTAATTCTGGAAATTGCCGGAGGTGAGGCGGGTGCTGTTATTGAACAACGTCATGATGATTATATTCCCAAAGCTCAGACTATTTTATTGAAAAAAGAGAAAATTACCCGGGTTCTGGGTATTGAAATAGATGATGATACTGTGAAGGATGTCCTAACCCGATTAGAAATGAATGTAGTAGACTGTGATGGTGGCTGGCAGGTAACAGCACCGGCATTTCGTTTTGATATAGAATATGACGTTGATCTGGTGGAAGAAATTGGTCGTATTTATGGTTATGACAATTTACCGGTTACATTACCTCATGGTTCAATTGAAATGGCGGCTTGTCCGGAAGAGCAGATTAATGAAGCAAAATTAAAAGATTTGATGGTGAATTTAGGTTATCAGGAAGCTATTACCTATTGTTTTGTTGAACCTAAGGTACAAAAGCTGATTACTCCTGACCAGCCGGGTATTAGATTATCGAATCCTATTTCAGAAGAATTATCTGAAATGCGCACCAGCCTCTGGCCCGGCTTAATAGGGGCACTGGTTTATAACCAGAATCGCCAGCAAAATCGTATTCGATTATTTGAAATGGGTTCACGTTTTGTGCCGGGGCAGTCAGCAGCAGAGCCGGAGCTGTTACAGGAAGTCATGATTGCCGGTATCATTAACGGCGGTGCCTTTCCTGAACAATGGGGTGAGCAGGGACGAAACATTGATTTCTTTGATCTAAAAGCTGATGTTGAAGCACTATTGAGCTTAGGTGGAGATTTATTAAGCTACCGCTTTGCAGCTGAACAACACCCGGCACTGCATCCCGGTCAAACGGCTAGAATTTATAAAGACAATAAAGCCGTGGGCTGGATGGGAACTTTACATCCCAGCGTTGCCAAAGCAATGGATGTTAAAAGTACCTGTATACTATTCGAATTAAAATCTGCGGCGGTCAGCACTGCAAAAGTACCAGATTTTAAAATTTTATCTAAATTTCCAGCAATTCGTCGAGATATTGCTATTATTGTAGATGACGAAATGCAATCATCTGCTATAATCACTAGTATTCATCAAACAATGCAGAAGACTCTTCATCAGGACAGTTCTTTTTCTGTTGATTTGTTTGATGTTTATATTGGTAAAGGTGTTGGTGAAGGTAAAAAAAGCCTGGCAATCAGTCTGACAGTGCAGGAGCAATCCCGTACCTTGAAAGATGATGAAGTAGAAACTTTGATTCAAGCGGTACTGAGCGATCTGGATCAACAACATGGGGCAAAACTAAGAGACTAATTATGGCGTTAACAAAAGCAGATATGGCAGAAAGATTATTTGATGAATTAGGACTCAACAAACGTGAAGCAAAAGACTTTGTTGAATCTTTTTATGAAGAGTTGCGTATTGCTCTTGAAACCGGAGGACAGATTAAATTATCCGGTTTTGGTAATTTTGATATTAGAGACAAAAGCGAGCGTCCTGGTCGTAATCCGAAAACAGGAAAAGAAATTCCCATTTCTGCTCGTCGTGTGGTAACATTTAAACCCGGACAAAAATTAAAAACTCGAGTAGAAGCCTATGCTGGAAGCGTCGAATAATAATGAACTCCCTGTTATTCCAGGGAAACGTTACTTTACTATTGGTGAAGTCAGTGATTTATGTGATGTGAAACCTCATGTATTGCGCTACTGGGAACAGGAATTTCCTAAATTAAAGCCAGTCAAACGCCGTGGTAATCGACGTTATTACCAGCGTCAGGATGTGATTATGATAAGGCAAATTCGCAGCTTACTCTATGAACACGGCTACACTATTGGCGGTGCACGTCAAAAACTTGATGGTGAGGAATCTAAAGAAGATATTACCCGAAGTCATCAAATTGTGGCTCAATTAAGAATTGAATTAGAAGAAGTTTTAGATATTTTAAAATGTTAAGAGTCTTCAGCAAAACAAAAAAACCGGCATACTGCCGGTTTTTTTGTTTGGGAAGTTAAAAATATGATCAGCAGAGAAAATATTCAGCAACTGTTTGAAAAAATGCAGGCAGCAGGTTGGGATATGGATCAAAAACTGGCCTGGGGATATTTCTTTAAACACAAAACCATCGAGCCATTAAAAATATTAGCCAGAGAGCTGGAGCAAAATGGTTATGATATCATCGATATCAACCAGTCGTATCCTGATAAAATGTACTGGCTGCAGTTAGAAAAAATTGAACAGCATAGTATTGATTCTCTGCATCAAACCAATCAAAAATTTTATCAGTTAGCAAAACAGAGACACATTGACCAATACGATGGTATGGATGTGTCTCTTATCTAACATGAAATTGTACCGCTGTCTTATTTGCTATTCTTTTTATATAAATAGAATGTTAGCAAAGCGACAGCGGCAAATTTAATGTTTGGCTGAGGGCTCCTATTAACCTTAGCTAATTTTTAGGTTAGTGGCAGCCGCAACCGCTTTCATCCCCTTCGTCACCCTTGCCTCCACCACAACAGCCACTGCCACCTTCATGATGCTGCTGTTGCTCTTCACCACCACAACAACCGCCGCCTTCGTGATGGTCATGATGCTGGTTTTCAGCTGCAATACCCATAGCGAGTTCATCATCACTGGGATTACGAATGTCTTCTATCGTCACTGAAAAACTGACATCCTGTCCCGCTAAAGGATGATTGTGATCCATAACTACAGCATCATCAAGAATGTCTTTTACAACAACCATAACAGGAGCACCAGTATCATCCTGACCTTGTAGAACTAAACCCTCATGTAATTCAATATGAGCCAGGTGTTCTTTAGGTACAGTTTGTATCGCCTCAGAATTATATTCGCCATAGGCTTCAGCGGCAGGAATTTCCAGTTCAGCAGACTCACCAATATTCATATCGCTAATACGGTTTTCCAGACCGGGCATCATCTGCCCACGACCATACATAAAAAAAAGTGGTGCTTCATCATCCATATTATTGTCGATAACTTCACTATTGGCTGATGCTGTGTATTTAATTGCCACGATTTGATCTTGTTTAATATTCATTTATCACTTCTCAAGTAACAAAAAATTTAGCAAAAATTAGTTTAGAGCTCTTTTGCAGCTAAAATGATGTTCGTTAAATTTTTTTGGCTAAGGTCTTATATAAAAAGAAAGGCTATTTATAAACTATTTTTTTTAATGAAGCAAGTATTGAATTTTATGAGTTTGTAAGGTTATAATACGTGCCTTCAATATCACAACTGAAATTTGTGATATTGATTCGGGGCATAGCGCAGCCTGGTAGCGCACCAGCATGGGGTGCTGGGGGTCGAAAGTTCGAATCTTTCTGTCCCGACCATACAAATCAACAACTTAC
>DAOVUE010000174.1 GCA_030632745.1 Pseudomonadota bacterium
CCAGAAACTGGCTAAATCACGGGTCACCTGCATGGGGCGGGATGCAGGTGACAAAAGGTGCAATAACAGCGGGAAACTGCCTTTGATAATGGCCGGTGTCTGCTGCAGCCCAAACAACTCCTGTAAACGTACGGCTAAAACAGGTGCTTCCGGATTACTATAATCTATACTGATATTAGAACCACCGGGGACTTTAATTTTCTCAGGTGCTAATTCATTCAGGCTTTGTATCTGCTGCCAGCTGAAACAGGAGTTTAATATTGCTGATAAATCCAATGTCTGTAATTGTTTTATACTGTTTTTTTTGTGCAGATAAGGAGACAGCCAGAGATTTAGATTATTCAGTAGAAATTCATCAGAAAAATCCGCCCATTCAACGTGATTGAGTTGCTTTTTTATAGAGCTGTTATGCTGTTGCTGATACTGGATAAACTGCACCCGCTGCTTGAACTGAAGTGCCTGTTTTGACCAGGGCAGACACTTCAGTCCAAGAATTTTAATACCCTGCAGTAATAAGGTTTGTGATTTGGTGTTGTCAATTGAGTGATTTACTTTCTCACTTAAAATAATACGGCCTAGTTTTTTTCTTAAAACTGATTCCACTTTTTGTGTTTTAGGATTCCATGACAGCTTATCTTCCTGATCAATTAAATTACTAAAATAATGTTCTATCTGTGTGAGACTGATAGGAGATGCTGTAAATATCCGCGCCTCTGCTTTTCCGGCTCCAGCTCTTCGGGCATCAGCAGTATTACTTTGCTGATGTAAATTGGCAATGACCAGAAAATCTTCACTGGCGAGAATGTCCTGATGAGTAAAAAAAGCACCCTTACCATTACTCAATAGATAGCGGCGGTCTTTGTTATTACGTAATTTAGCAATACGATCTGGATAGGCAAAGGCCAGTAAAACTCCTGTCATATCGTTAGTCATATCATTATTTATTGGATTGACACGTTGCATAAAGTTTCTATTTGCATTGCTGTCATTATTGCTCAGGCGTTTATAAAACTCTTTGGCTGATTGTAAAACCCGCTGACATTGCTGTTTGTCAATGGACTGATCTGCTTTTATTTGTTGAGCTGCTATTTGCTGCAGGATGAATAAACGATCCACTATATTTGAATTTCGACTCTCATTCTTTCTAAAAATATCTTTTTCAGTGAGTAATGCGGCTAATAGGCAGCTGTTTTCAGTCAGATTGAGTGCCTGGCCTTTTAAAATCATATGAGCCAGTCGGGGGTGAAGGCCAAGAGAGAGCATTTTTTCACCATGGGCTGTTATTTGAGCCGCTGCGTTAATAGCACCCAGAGATAATAATAAGTCTTTAGCCTGTGCGCTTGTTGCTGATGGCGGCTGATCAAGCCAGTGTACTTCTCCTACATCCTGAACACCCCACTGAGCCACTTCCAGCATCATAGGAGATAGATCAGCAGATAATATTTCAGCACTATGATGACTCTGCAGCTGTTTATGCCGGCTTTGCGTCCATAAGCGATAACAAGTCCCTGCACTGAGCCTTCCCGCACGACCGCTGCGCTGTGTTGCAGAGCTTTGTGAAATCAGAGTGGTATGCAGAGAATCCATTCCGGAGCCGGGATTAAAACGCAGTTCTTTGTGCAGGCCTGAATCAATTACTGCACTAATACCGTCAATGGTTAAACTGGTTTCAGCAATATTAGTGGCCAGAACTATCTTTCTTTGCCCTGCAGGCGGGATTGATAGTGCCTGATCCTGTTGTACTTTTGACAGATCACCGTATAGAGGGGCAATAATGACCGAGATCATTTTTTGATCGGTTAAATAAGTTTGCAACAGATTTTCAACCTGTTTGATTTCGCCCGCTCCAGGTAAAAAGATAAGAATATTGCCCTGCTGATGAGTTAAAACATCCATTGCCTGTCTGCTGACGATTTGGGCCAGATTCCATCGATCCACAGGAGGCAAATTATCGGCTCGAAAGATAATATCAACAGGGAAACTTCGCCCGTGGCTGGAGACAATTGGGACTGCCTGATCAGACGATAAAATAGAGCTTAGTTTTTGGCTGTCCAGTGTGGCAGACATGAGCAGAATTTTTAAATTTTCATTAAAAAACTCCTGGCTTTGTAAACAAAAGGCCAGTGACAGATCAGCCTGTAAATTACGTTCGTGGATTTCATCAAAAATAACCAGAGCAATATTCTTCAGTTCCGGATCTGCCTGCAGCTTACGCGTTAAAATCCCTTCGGTGACCACCAGAATTCTTGTTTGCTTAGCATAACATCGATCCTGACGAATCTGATAACCGACAGTGTGACCGACTTTTTCACCTAATAAATCCGCCATACGGGATGCGGCATTGCGTGCGGCCAGTCGTCTGGGCTGCAGCATAATGATTTTTTTGTCAGCCAGCCAATGTTGATCCAGCAGTGCCAGTGGTACCAGAGTGGTTTTTCCTGCACCGGGAGGTGCCTGAAGAATCAGACGGTTTGACTGAGACAGATGATTTTTAATCTCAGCTAATACCTGAGTAATAGGAAGTTCTTGCATGGCTGTTGTTCGGTCTGAAATCATAGTTCTTCACATTATTGCGTTGTCAGAATAACAACCAAAGGAGACAGAAAGAGCAGAGTTCAGAGAGAACAGAATTCAGAAAGAGCAAAAGAAAAATACAAAAGCAGTCTAGCTAATTTGATGTTCTATTCTTTTGCTATGGCTTTTTCTTTTTCTGAACTCTGAACTCTGAACTCTGAACTCTCACTTCTGCTCTCTGTCTGTCTCCTTTGGTTGTTATTCTGTCATATGAATAAGTGCGCATTTTTGTAATGAACTGTTTTTTAAAGCTCACGTCCCAGAATAGGTGAGTAATAGCGAAATTTAGCAGGTGCATGTGATGAAATGCCGGAAATAATAACAATGAAGATTAACAGATACAGAGCATATTCAGGAAAAACAGCTAATAAAAACAGTATAAAAACTTTTAAAATAATCATCAGACCACGATTCTGCAGCAGCCATTTACCATTAGACCATACACTTAATACCACCATCGCTAAACCGGATATTATCGTGGTCAAAAAATAGGGAAACCACAGTGAGTGTTCTGCATTAAATAATATACCTCCTGATAGTCCTAATAAGCCAATTAAATGGATAGTGCGTAAGAGGATATCAAACCAGCGTTTAGCGTAGAAACTTCGGGATTGTTGTGGAAAAATTAGATTTTTGACAGACATTATAAAAGATTATGGATTCGCAGCAGCAAAATCTAATAATCGTTGTGTAGATTGATAGGCTTTGAGGCGGACATCTTCTTCAATAGTGATCTCATTACCGCCATTTTGTAATAGCTTTAGAATACCCTGCAGGCTATTCATTGCCATCCAGGAGCAGTGCGCACACATAGTGCAATTCGCACCTGCACCGCCGGTGGGCGCTTCAATCAAGAGCTTATCCGGGGCAGCCTGCTGCATTTTGTAAAAAATTCGATTGTCAGTGGCTATGATAAATGTGTCTGCATCTAATGATTTCACCGCATTGATTAATTGTGTGGTTGAGCCAACCACATCGGCCATTTTAACTACGGTATAGGCTGATTCAGGGTGCACCAGAATTTTAGCTTCGGGGTGTTTTTGTTTCAGTGCTGATAATGTCTCTGCTTTAAATTCATCATGCACAATACAGGATCCCTGCCAAAGCAGCATATCGGCACCGCTAACACTCTGGATGTATTGACCCAGATGACGATCAGGCGCCCAGAGAATTTTCTTGCCTTCATTGTGCAGATGTGTAATGACTTTAGTGGCGATACCTGAAGTGACTATCCAGTCAGCACGAGCTTTGACCTCGGCACTGGTATTGGCATACACTACAACCGTTCGATCGGGGTGGGCATCACAAAATGGAATAAAGTCTTCTGCCCGACAACCCATGTCCAGGGAGCAGGTGGCATCCAGATCAGGCATAACAATGGTTTTTTCAGGGGAAAGAATCTTGGCCGTTTCACCCATAAAACGCACTCCGGCAACGACAATTTTCTGTGCACTGCTTTGCTTGCCGAAACGAGCCATTTCCAGGGAATCAGCAACACAGCCCCCTGTTTCGTCAGCTAATAGCTGGAGACCGGGATCGGTGTAATAATGAGCAACCAATAGTGCATTTTGCTCTATAAGAAGCTGTTTTATATCCTGGATCAAGCTGTTTTTCTGCTGATCGTCTAATAAGGGCTTGTTTCGTTCAATATCGGCTGTTGCGGGAACAGAGTCAGAAGAATATATGCTTTTCATAATGGTCTTGCTATAGTACTGAAATGAATGGCACATTATCCAATGAATTTGCCTGCGAGTCTATATTATTTGTAATTTGTGTGAACTTAAAATTAAATGTATATTCTGAATATGTTAATATACATGAAGAACACAGGCTGATAAATTCTTATTGGTATGGAAATAGTGTAGATAATATTATTATAAACTTTGGTGGAGAGGAGATACTATGGGATTAAGATGGACTGATATTAATGAGATAGTGATTGAATTAGATGAGCTGCATCCTGATATTGATCCTCAATATGTTCATTTCCCGGATTTAATGCAATGGGTGTTAAAACTGGACGATTTTGAAGAAACAGAAGCTCATTGTGGTGAACGAATCCTCGAAGCTATTCAGATGGCCTGGATTGAAGATCGAAAATAATTTCATTGATGGTTAATTATCATTACCAAATTGAGCAAAACCCGCTATAATAGTGGGTTTCTTGTTTATAAGTAGGTGACGATAATTATTTTAACAAAATTTGCGCAGGATAGTTTTCGTCCTTCGGTGTTATGGCTTGAGTTGCATAGTGAACTATGTGGCTTAAGTCATAACACCGAAGGGTGGAAAATAGACAAGCAAATGTTAAA
>DAOVUE010000125.1 GCA_030632745.1 Pseudomonadota bacterium
AGCCACACTCGCTATTTTCCCCTTCCAACAAGAAAAAAATGGTGATATTGAAGGGTTGGGTTTTGTGATGGTTGAAGCATTAGGATGTGCTTGCCCGAATCTAAACAAGGATAGCCATGGTACTGGTTTAGCAGATGCACTCATTGCAGCAACAGCCGAAGAAATAAATGCTCAGATAGTTACTTTCAACAGCAAACACTTTCCAATGTTCAATGATATTATTAAACCGCCTGGAATCAATTAATAGGGACCAAAAAATACAATCCTTTCAAATTGATATTTGTACACTTATATGCTATATTTGATTTCACCTAAGACAATAAATAAAAGCACAAAAATAAATTATCATGAAAAAACAAAAAAAAATTTTTATTATATTTCTTAATATACTGATTTTCACACAAAGCCTTTATGCAATAGAAGCTGCTCCGCGTATTTCTGATCGTGAAATCATTGAATCACTAGCAGAATTAAAATCAGAATTTAAATCCAGTCAAAGAGCCATTGAACAACGTTTTGATGCTATTGATCAACGTTTTGATGGTATTGATCAACGTTTTGTCAGTATGGATAAAAGCATTAACCACCGATTCGATGCTATTGACCACCGATTCAGTGCTATCACCCAACAATTTGAAACTATGGAAAAAAATAGTAATAATAATTTTAATAGGATGTGGAATTTAATGTATATTATAATTTCTGGAATTTTTGGCCTGATTGGTTTTATTGTTTGGGATAGAAAGACTGCATTACGACCTTTAGAAAAACGCATGGATACATTAGAAAAAGACATACAACATGATCTTGAACTACACTATGAAAAAGGTTCATTAATGACTCGCTTATTACAATCCCTGCGAGATTTAGCTAAACATGATGAAAAATTAGCTGATATTTTAAGAAGTTATTCTCTTTTGTAAGGTAAATAGCCATCTGGCAAATTATTGATGACTATTATTTGATAAATAAAACTTGCGTGGCAATGGGGCAAGGCTGTGCCATTAAACTATCATCTATCAAAAAAAGCGAAGTTTTGGGCCAAATTTTCGTATTCTTTCAACGAGCACTTCGTCTGCTTCATGAGCTGTTAATTTAGACGAGTTAACAAACTCAAGTGATGAAACAACAAATTCTTTTAAATCTGGATGTTCATTTAATTGTTCTTCCAATGTTTTTGCTTGTTTGGTCATGAATTTTGCCCTGAGTGAATTAATAATTCCCCAGAGAAATATACTTTATTTTATCGGCTGCGTTTAACAGGTTTTCATAATATTATAACATTCATACTAACACTATTAATTACACCCCTATTGGCTGTTGTAATAGATTTTAACTGCGTTTTCCAGGATAATAGCTACTCGATTACAATACCCTCGTTACAATAAAGATGATTCATTCAATGCAGGAAGTATAAGGTGTCACAACAAAAACCATCTATTATTCACATTATCCGCCCGGATGACTGGCATTTACATATCCGTGCCGGTGAAGGACTTAAATCGGTAATACCTCATACTGCCAGGCAATGCGGTCGGGCTATTATTATGCCCAATCTGACACCGCCGGTGATCAATACAGAGCAGGCAGGGATTTATCGGCAATCTATTTTAGCCGCACTCCCCGAGAATACGCACTTCACACCTTTAATGACTCTTTATTTAACCAATGATACCCCGGTAGAAGAAATTCAAAAGGCGCTTGACTGCGGCTTTATTGCGGCCGTAAAACTCTATCCGGCAGGTGCTACCACCAATTCTGATGCAGGCGTGACCGATATAAAAAAGTGTTATCCGACACTGGAAAAAATGCAGGAGCTGGGTTTGCCTTTATTAGTTCATGGTGAAGTGACTGCTGCTGAAATCGATATTTTTGATCGTGAAAAACGTTTTATTGATGACAAGCTGATACCCCTTATCAGTGATTTTCCTGAATTAAAAATTGTTTTTGAGCATATTACTACAGCAGATGCGGCCGATTTTGTCACTCAAAGTTCAGCCTATATCGCCGCCACCATCACTGCACATCATCTGTTAATGAATCGTAACGATATGCTGGTAGGCGGTATTAAACCGCATCATTATTGTCTGCCTGTATTAAAGCGCGAGACACATCGACAAGCTCTGCTCAAAGCGGCAGCATCCGGCAATAACAAATTTTTTATGGGTACCGACAGCGCACCTCACAGCAGGCAGAATAAAGAAACTGCCTGCGGCTGTGCCGGGATGTTTACCGCCTTTGCCGCCATTGAACTCTATGCTGAAGCATTTGATGAGGCATCCTCATTAGACAAATTAGAACAGTTCAGCAGTTTAAATGGCCCTTTATTTTATGGTCTTGAAGCAAATAATGATATGATCACCCTGCAGCGTGAAAAATGGACTGTCCCCGACTCTTACCCGTTTGGTGATGATCAGCTTATTCCCCTGCGGGCTGGTCAAAGCATTCATTGGAAACTAAAAAGTTAAATCTATGGCGAGAAATAAGAACAAAACTCAGGATAAAGAAGCTGCTACAGGAATTGCAGCACGTTTCAGAACCTTTCTACCCGTCGTGGTTGACGTCGAAACAGCAGGATTTAATCATAAAACAGATGCTTTGCTTGAGGTTGCAGCCACTCTATTGCGTATGAATGAAAATGGTGATTTAGAGTGTCATGAGACCTATGCTTATAATATTGAACCTTTTAAAGGCGCCAATCTGGATGAATCTGCTCTGAAATTTACCGGCATCAATCCTTTCAATCCCTTTAGAATGAATAAAACGGAAGATTTTGCTCTAAGAGAAATATTTCGCCCCATTCGCAGCGAGATTAAAGCAACAGGCTGTACCCGGGCCATTTTAGTCGGACATAATCCCACATTTGATCTCAACTTTATTAATGCTGCCATTGCACGCTGTAATATCAAACGTAATCCATTTCACAAATTCAGTACTTTTGATACAGCCACACTGGGCGGCCTGGCCTACGGACAGACTGTTCTTTCCCGGGCAGCACAGGCCGCTGGTATGGAATGGAATGATGATCTGGCTCATTCAGCAAAATATGATACAGAGCAAACAGCTGAATTATTTTGCCGTATTATTAACCGCTGGCATAGATTAGAAAAATTAGAAAAGGCCGTTCGGGAATGACACCGGCAATACGTGCTAATTAAAGAAGCTAGTACATTTTTAATCATCATCATCGTCATGATGTTTATCTTTTCTTTTTTTGTACTGATTAATCTCAAACGGTCTTAATTTTCTTGCTTCAAAGCGTTTCCTCTTCCAGATATACTCTGCTTCATCTTCATCACCGCTACGGTGGCATTCCACACAGATCTCATAGTCATATATCCCTTCTTCAACATGCTCTTCGCGGATCTTAGAACGGGAATGTTCATGACAGCCATAGCAGGTATAATCAGTATAGTCGTTATTGATGTGGCAAGTCTCACACTCGGTAGTATGATCACGGTCAAAACGGAAATACTTTTCATGAGCAAAGTTAGCTGGCAACCAGTCTTCCTGACTATGGCACTGTCCGCAATTAGCTTTGAGCTCCCGGTGCAGAGCATCGTCTGGATTGACATGACAATTATTGCACTGTTCCTGCAGGGTCAGGTCCAATAGTTGATGAGAAAACTGGCTGATGGGACGGAAGGCTTGCACACCCTTATGATCACTGTGACAAGCGATACAATCCTCCTCAATCAATGTCTGGTGAAAGGCTACATTCTTTTTCTCTTTAGCGATGGGAAGTCCCTCAGTAGTTTTTAAACCAATCTCTGCTACTTTGTGACAGGTGATACACTTCTCAGGACTGCTGCCGAAAAATGGGGTATGACAGGCAAAGCAATCCGTAGTAAGTTCGGCATGAGCATCAATGGGATTGCCCGGACTGATCATTAGATGGGGTACAAATATCGCCAATAGAACCAGTAGAGCCAGGTTGACTACAACAATTAGAAGAGCTGTATTATTTTTCATATCCATTCCCAGAAAAGAAAGATACTAAAAATGTGGCTAATGCCAAGCACAGCAAAAGCCAGTGAAATGGGCAAATGTACCATACGCCATTTTTTCATTAGATCAAAAGTTGTCGCATCCCAGAATAATTTCTTCTCAATCATCTCTTCCGACAGGCCCTGCTGCAAATAGGCAGTTTTCTTTTCAGCCAGAAAACGACGTGAGCGATCCAGCAGATATTTACCCGTCATACCACTGATAACGTTGATCAACATGGCAATCAGAGCCAGCCATGGAAGGATGGCGTAGATGTGGATCCCCGCATGCACCAAAATCATCAAGGCTCCCGTCCAGGTAAGTATCTCATGCAGGATAAGCATATTTTTGGGTTTGCCAAAATGGATCAGTTTACGCTTGCGCATTGAGTAAAAGAACGACAGCAAGATTAAAATAGTGCCAGGGATGCCCAGATAGCGCCCAATCCAAACCAGTTCAAACTGGTGCAGCAAGGCATCAATGATCATAGTCGCTACAATCAGTGAACCAAACATCATCAGGAAAGGAGTGACTTCTTTACGTATGAGTGATCGTTCCATGGTAATTTCCTAAAGTTCCAATGTCAGGTCGTTCTTCGGTTTAGATATACATAACAGACAGTGCCCCGGTGCGACATCCGCATCAGGATCTTGATTATAATCAACATCACCAGCTTTCACTATTGTCTGACAGGAACCACAACTTCCGGCACGGCAGCCTGAATCCACTTCAATACCGTTAGCTTCAGCAAATTCCAATAGAGAGTCTGCTGCGGCATCCCAGGGTATGCTTTTACCTGTTTGGCTAAAGGTGATGTTTATTGGATGTGCGCTGGATACTGCAGGCGCTGTTTTATTGTGTTTGGTCAGTGTAGCAGGGCCAAATGATTCATAATAAATATCATCGTCATTCACTCCCCAATCCTCAAGATCAGGTATCAGATTCTCCATCATCGGCCGGGGCCCACAGACATAGAACTGATAACGCATCAGCTTGAGCGTTGCTCGCAGTAACGAAATACTAACCCGAGTATTGTGTTGATAATCGACACCTTTTGTATCACTTTCATTGGGTGCGCTATAGCAAACATGAAGATGGAAGTGATTGTGTGTTCTTGCGAGTTTCTGCAGATGCACCTTCTTGATATGCTCATCACCATTACGAATACCATAATAGAGCCACATCTCAGTCTTTATCTCTTGCTCAAGTATGGTATTAAGAATGCTTAACATCGGGGTGATACCAATGCCACCAGCAATCAACACAATGGGCAGTTGTTCATTGTTCATCAGGTGAAAATGACCAGAAGGAGCCTTGACCAAAATCGTTCTACCTTCCTGTACATGATCATGGAAGAAACTGGAAGAAAGGCCTGGCGGTACATCAGGCTGGTCAGCAGGGGCTGGGACTCTTTTGACTGATATCCTATAGTAATCAGTCTTAGGAGCATCAGAGAGAGAATAACAACGTACCACATCTTTTGATACGTGGGTAACTGGATCTTCAAGCAATAACTTGAAGGTCAGAAACTGGCCTGGATTGAAGGCAGGCAGTAATTTACCATCGAGCGGCACCAGATAAAAGGAGCAGATAGATTGGTTGTTATCCTCAAATTCCCTGCGCTGGACTGAGAACTCTCTGTATCCGTCCCAGGTAGAACCTGATGCAATCTTCTCTACAGCATGTCTCGATAATGAGGGTGGTGTAGAAACGGCTGGTGAAGTATCTTTAGATGTATCCAATTGCTGATATTCATGCTTGCGGCGATAGAGTATGAG
>DAOVUE010000157.1 GCA_030632745.1 Pseudomonadota bacterium
ATATTTAATCTCGGGTTTATATCAATATCAATGGCAGAGATTGAAACACCATCAGGAAAACAGGCTGCAGAAAAAAATCAATATCGCCTGGCTTATCAGAACAGGGGCACAGATTATAAGCCCCGCACAGAACATTTTAACTCGGATGGCACACCTAAATATATTAATCGTCTGATTTTTGAGCAATCACCTTATCTTATACAACATGCCCACAATCCAGTGAACTGGTATGCCTGGGGGTCGGAAGCTTTTGCTGCAGCGAAACGTGAAAACAAGCCCATTTTCCTTTCTATAGGCTATTCTACCTGCCACTGGTGTCATGTTCTGGAACGCGAAAGTTTTGACAATGAAGCGATCGCAGATTATCTGAATAAACATTTTATAGCCATTAAGGTGGACAGAGAAAGACGTCCTGATGTGGATAAAACCTACATGACCGCTTTAACTATACTCAAGGGGAGTGGCGGATGGCCCATGTCATCACTACTGACTCCGGAGGGAAAACCGTTTTATGCAGGAACGTATTTTCCTCCCGTGGCTTTTATGCAGATTCTGCAGCAGGTGACGCAATTATGGAGTAAAGAAGAGAGTAATTTACGTGACATAGGCGATAAAGTGGCGGCAGCAGTACAACAACGTCAGAAAGGACAGCAATTAGCCCAACATATAGGCAAACAACGTATACAGATTGCGGTTATAAATCTTATGAATCGTTTTGATGAACTACAGGGCGGTTTTTCTCAGGCACCCAAGTTTCCTAATGAAGCGGATCTGTTTTTATTAAGCGATACTGTCATTAGAGACCCGCAGCAAAATCAGCAAGTTCTGGAAGCACTCAAACTCACCATGGATATGATGGCTCAGGGGGGTATTTATGATCAAGTCGGCGGTGGTTTTCATCGCTATTCTACCGATAATGAATGGCTGGTTCCTCATTTTGAGAAAATGCTCTACAACCAGGCTCATCTGGTCAGAACTTATCTCAAACTCTATGCTATTACTCATGATGATAATTATAAACGGGTAGTCAATCAGACGCTGCAGTATGTATTGCGTGAACTGCAGGATAAAAATGGTGTTTTTTACTCTGCCGGTGATGCAGACAGTGAAGGTGAAGAAGGTAAATATTTTCTCTGGACATTAAATGAAGTGCAGCAAACGCTTAATCAACAGGGTGAGCCTGATTTAGCCAAACTAGCTGTTAAGTTGTATGGTATAAGCAAAGAGGGAAATTTTAATGAAAATGTGCCATTAGAGGCAATAGAACATGGAAATTCAGGCAATACAATTTTAAATTTGCCCGTCTCCATTGCCGAATTTGCAAAACTCAATCAACTGGACTTACATAAGCTGTATAAAGATATTGATCGTATTCGCAATAGACTCTATCAGCAGCGTCAAAGCAGAATTGCTCCCGCTATTGATAAGAAAATTGTTACAGCATGGAATGGAATGATGATCGGTGCTTTTGCTCAAGCCGGACTGCAGCTTAAAGATAATCATTATATTGATGTGGCGAAAAGGGCAGGGAATTACTTATGGCAGGTTCATCACTTTGATGATCAATCTGCAGCAGGGCTGTCTCAACACGCATCAGGGCTGTGGCGAGTCAGCCTGGATGGTAAAGCATCAGTGCCGGCTACTCAGGCAGATTATGCTTATCTGGCTCAGGCTTATGTGTTTTTATTTGATGCAACACAGGAACAGCAATGGCTGGATCGAAGTCGACAGCTGACAAAAGAAATGATACGAAATTTTTGGGATGAAGAGGCAGGAAATTTCTTTATGTCTGTACAGGAGCAGGAGGTCCCGCTGTTCAGCCGGCCTAAAGATATTTATGATGGTGCCATTCCCTCTGCCAATGCCATAGCTCTTGAGGTGCTAAGCCGTTTATATTATCGTACGGGAGAAGATGATTATCAGACTAAGGCAACAGCTCAAATAGCGTCCTTATCATCAAACATAATACAGCAGCCCGCAGCATTCTCGTATTTTTTAAAAGCAGTTAATGAATTAAACCGGGGTGAAGCAGCAACGATTCAATATGGAGGCAAGGGACATGTACGTATTGAAACGAATCTTATAGCACAGAGCATAAATAACAAAAAGAAGCAGGCAATCGAACTGGAAGTTAAATTAACCATGGATAAAGGCTGGCATATTAACAGCCGCTATCCTCTGGATAAAGACCTGATTGCAACCGCCGTCTCCATCAATAAAGAGTCACTGGATAAAAAGTCAAAAAATCAATGGAAAATAAAGACTATAGAATATCCTCAGGGTGATGAAGTAAAATTAAAACTGAGTGATTCACCTCTATCTTTGTATCAGAAGACTATCACTATAAAATTATTAATAGAGTCAGTCGATCAATTAGATAAATTAAACAAAGTGCAATTTATACCGCTGCAGATTAATTATCAAACCTGTAGTGACAGCATCTGTCTGGCACCTGAAATGAATACTTTTTACCTGTTTCCTTAAGTAATAGTGAAGCCGGCTGCACGCCGCTTTAACCCATGCAGTGACAAAAGTTTGTTGTTTTATATAATGGCGTAATATTTGCATCTATTTTTGCCATGATAAATAAAAAAAATCTCAAATTTCTATTAACTATCAGCTTTCTTTTGCCCGTTATTTTGTCGTTTTATGCATTGCCTGTTTATTCTGCAGAACGTGATTATGTTGTGCCTATGAGCAGGGCTCAGTGGATCAGTGCAGGAAAAAAGAATTATGAATGCAGTTTATCTCAACTCATTCCTTTTTATGGTGAAGCGGCGTTTATTCACAAATCAGGCCGTAATGTGGTGTTTAATTTATCCTCTAATAAACTGATGATGTCTGATGTACAGGTGATTGTTCAATCAGAGCCTCCCTCATGGCGTCATGATAAAGTGTTTGAAATTGGCCGCTTTATTTTTAAGCAGGGTCATAATCCCTTAGTAGTAGAAACCCCCTATGCGTCCAGAATGTTGCAGGAAGTTGAAAATGGTATGTCACCATTAGTGCTGTATCGTGACCTGGCGGATGGTCGTGATCTTATTTCAGTTCTACTCTCTCCCGTCAATTTTCGTGATGCATTCAGTGAATATCTTGCATGTGAAAAAACATTGATGGATTTTGATGTGGATGAAATTAAGAATTTCAAACTGTATTTTGCCACTAATAAGGCAATTCTTACTGAGCGTTCAAAACGTGACTTAAAAAATGTAATACGTTATTTAGTAATTGAACCTGCTATTTTACAAATAAAAATTGATGCTCATGCAGATTCAACAGGAAGACGTCGTTTTAATGATAAGCTTTCAGATCGTCGCTCTCAGGCAGTGATTAAATATCTTCTTTCACTAGGTGCAAAAGCGGAAATGTTGTATGCAGTGAGTCATGGTGAACGTCAACCCGCATATACTAATAAAACAACTGACGGCAGAGCGCAGAACCGCCGCGCAGATGTACAGCTTTTAGCTATTGCACCACCCACCCCGGAACAACAGGAAGCTCTTGAACAGGCCAGAAAGGAACAACGTCGTCGTCAATTATTTGAAAACTCTATTTATGACGGTGTACCTAAAACTTCTTTGAAAAAGAACTCTAAAGTGGAGAATAGCCTGGATGCAGCTGAATCTCAGACAGGTTTAACTCATGCTGCGCCTGAAGTAAAATCTGATCCCGACCCTGTTGATGATGAGCCGCCGGCCCCTAATTTTATTAATTTTGAACATTTAGTGGATAAAAATAACCAAAAACTGAAATCACAGTAGGTTAGATGCTCAGAATCCGTTATAATTGCTCCTTTTTTATAATTTAATTCATAACAAATCATTAACTGTGTGGAGCAATTCTCAATGTCTGATGTGAAAAAGGTTGTTTTAGCCTATTCTGGTGGTCTGGATACTTCAATTATTCTCAAATGGCTTAAAGATGAGTATGACTGCGAAGTAGTGACATTTACTGCAGATGTTGGTCAGGGTGAGGAAGTTGAACCCGCTCGAGCTAAGGCAGAAGCCGCAGGTATTAAAGAAATTTATATTGATGATCTGCGGGAAGAATTTGCCCGTGATTTTGTCTTCCCTATGTTTCGGGCCAATGCCATCTATGAAGGTGAGTATTTGCTGGGGACTTCAATTGCCCGTCCGTTGATCTCCAAACGCTTAATTGAAATTGTCAATGAAACGGGTGCTGATGCCATTGCTCATGGTGCCACGGGTAAGGGTAATGATCAGGTTCGCTTTGAATTAGGTGCTTATGCTCTAAAACCCGATATTAAAATTATTGCTCCCTGGCGTGAATGGGATTTGACTTCACGCTCATCATTAATAGCTTATGCAGATAAACATGGTCTTGCTGTGGATAAAGCTAAGGGCAAAAAATCCCCTTATTCTATGGATGCCAACTTATTACATATCTCCTATGAAGGTGATATTTTAGAAGATCCATGGTCTGAACCGGATGATGATATGTGGCTGTGGACTGTCTCTCCTGAGAAAGCGCCTGATGTGCCGACTTATATTGAGCTGGAATATATTAAAGGCGATATTGTTGCTATTAATGATGAGGCTATGTCAGCTGCAGCGATCATGGAAACCCTTAATAAAGTGGCTGGTGAAAATGGTATTGGCCGTACTGATATTGTTGAAAATCGCTATGTGGGTATGAAAGCCCGTGGTTGTTATGAAACACCTGCAGGCACTATTATGCTTAAGGCTCATCGTGCCATGGAATCCATTACTCTGGATAGAGAAGCTGCTCACCTGAAAGATGAATTGATGCCCAGGTATGCCAGCCTGATATACAATGGTTACTGGTGGTCTCCTGAACGTGAAATGCTGCAGGTACTGATCGATGAATCTCAGCAAGTGGTGAATGGTAAAGTACGCCTGAAATTATATAAAGGGAATGTGATTGTGGTGGGACGCGCATCAGAAAGCAATAGTTTATATGATGACAGTATTGCTACCTTTGAAGATGATGACGGGGCTTATAATCAGCAGGATGCCGGTGGCTTCATTAAATTGAATGCACTTAGATTACGTATAGCAGCTGCAAAGCGTTAATTATCCTAAATTAATACCCAATCCCTTATTTATATTATTGAGATTATTTATGTTTAGATTATTTTTATTAATCCTGCTTTTTTGTTGTTTCAGCAGTTTATCTTATGCTCTGGATGTTGG
>DAOVUE010000366.1 GCA_030632745.1 Pseudomonadota bacterium
AAGTAATTTTCCACTGAGCAATAGTTGTTCACCGGTTTTCCAGCTTTGAATATCATCCTGAGTGATGGTATCCAGATTAACCTGTCGAGCCTGAGGAGATGCTGTCCAGCTGACATCTGGCCAGTCAGCCAGGTCAGGCGGCGTTAAAACAGCCGGACCGGAACCGTCCAATGTAAAGTGAGTATGACGGGTAGCAGCACAATTAGGAATAATAGCAACAGGAAGTGACGCTGCATGAGTCGGGTAATCCAGCACTTTAACATCGAGTACTGTAGATAATCCACCCAAACCTTGTGCTCCAATTCCCAGAGCATTAATCTTTTCATACAATTCCAAACGTAATTGTTCTGTTCTTTTGAGCTTAATTCCCTGCCCGGATTTAAGCTTAAGCTCCTGGAAGTTAACAGGCTCCAGGAGTGACTCTTTTGCCAGCAGCATGGCTTTTTCCGGTGTACCGCCAATCCCAACCCCCAAAATGCCCGGTGGGCACCAGCCGGCCCCCATGCTTTCAACCGCATTAACAATCCAGTCAACTATATTATCACTCGGATTTAAGGCTGCAAACTTTGCCTTATTTTCAGAACCACCGCCCTTGGCAGCCAATTTAACCTTGACAACATTGCCCGGCACCAGCCGGGTATGGATCACTGCGGGTGTATTATCTCCGGTATTTTGTCGAGTTCCGGCAGGATCAGCCAAAACCGAAGCACGCAGGACATTATCCGGATAAGAATAGGCACGACGCACTCCCTCATTAATCATATCATCCACACTGATGTCGCTATCCCACTGCACATTCATACCTATTTCCAGAAAAACAACCACTATTCCTGTATCCTGACAAATGGGACGGTGTCCTTCTGCACATAATCGTGAATTATATAGAATTTGCGCAATAGCATCTTTGGCGGGAGCTGATTGTTCAAGTTCATACGCTTTACCTAATGCCTGAATATAATCCTTAGGATGATAATAAGAGATAAATTGTAAGGCATCAGCAATGCTGTGAATGAGGTCGTTTTGTTTTATGACAGTCATTAATCTCTCTCTTTTTTTGTAAATAGGGCCTTCAGCCAACTTGTCGTTACCGTTGTTGCTCACGTTATTTGCTCAAGGCTGTTATGTTTGTCGGGAGTTAAATTATAGTTTAATCCTGAATTATACTAATTTATTATTGAATAAATTACAAAATACAAAATTTATTAGATAAAATAAAAACAAACGTCTATTATTATTCTATAGCATAGTCCATCTACCAATAGGAAGATTTTTTTGTCCGAGCAACAGTTACAAATTATTCAAAAATATATTGATAAAATGCCCAGTCTGTCAACAACAGTGACTAAAGTCCTGGATGTCTGTAATCAGCCCGATGTATCACCTAATGACTTAAATAAAATTATATCATTGGATCCTGTTTTAGCAGGTAATGTACTTAAACTGATTAATTCTGCATATTATTCTCTGCCAAACCAAATCACCTCACTAACCCGGGCCATTATTGTGTTAGGGATTAACACAGTAAAAAATCTTTCCCTGACAACGGCAGTTCTGGGCAGCATAAAAAACAGCCGCCGCGGCGCTCTTTCCATGGATAAATTCTGGTTCCATTCTCTCTGTGTAGGTGTAACAGCCAAAGAGTTTTCAAAACAGTGCAAAATTCCCGTTAATCAAAGAGAAGAATATTTTCTATCCGGTTTATTACATGATCTGGGTAAAATCCCTATGTCTCAATGTTTCCCTGAAGAATATGCGCAGTGCATAGCACTTTGCCATGAGAGAGAAATCAGCTTACATGAAGCAGAACAAAGTATCTTTGGTTTCAACCATCAACACTGTGGATCCATTATTGCCCGCAAATGGAAATTAAGCGATGATATTATTTCAGTCATGAAAAGTCATCATGAACCTGAAAAATCAAACGACGATCACAAATTACTAATGACTTGCGTGGCTATTGCTAACTTTTATGCTAATATTTTTACTATGGGAACAATAGATGATTACTTTACTAATGAAGCATCTATTATAAAGCTGCTTGAACAGAGCCCGTTATCCTGGAACAATATCTCCGATTTACATGAGGTGATTCATGATTCAATTGAAAAATCATCCGTATTTCTTCACGTGAGTCAGTCCCGGTCTTAGTCAGAGGATGAGGCAGAAATTAAGTTAGATTGGTTTTGCCTCATCCTTTAAGGGTTAAAGTTTACAATTTGAACATGCAAATAAAATTCTGGGGTGTGAGAGGTTCAATTCCCTGCCCTGGAGCGAAGACTGTCAAATACGGAGGTAATACCCCCTGTATTGAAGTTTATTTTCCTGATATTAATCGCTTAATCATTATTGATGCCGGTTCCGGCCTGAGAGAACTCGGTAATGATTTGATGACCCGCGGGCAGCCGGTGGAAGCACACCTGTTTTTAACCCATACCCATTGGGATCATATTATGGGCTTCCCTTTCTTTGTACCCGCTTATCTGCCGGGGACCCATATTCGAATGTATGGCCCTGCAACCTATGAAGATGAAACTCTGGAGCAGATTGTTGGCGGTCAAATGACCTATCGTTATTTCCCTATTCGTGAAGCTGAATTAGCGGCAAATATTCAATATTTCAGCCTCAAAGAAGAAACCATTGAGCTGGGTGACGGCATAGTTGTTAAAACCAAATACCTCAACCATCCCGTGCTCTGTCTTGGTTATCGAATAGAGTATCAGGACAAAGTATTTTGTACCGCCTATGATACAGAAGTCTTTAGAAATATATTCATTACGGATCCCGAACACCATGATTATAATGAAGAGATGGCC
>DAOVUE010000173.1 GCA_030632745.1 Pseudomonadota bacterium
CCTTGCCGATAGCATTCCATGTCCATACCGTACCAGGCTCCACCGCTTCACTCAAGCGACACTGACAGCGGACTTTTCCATGCATGGACTCAACCCAGATCCAGTCATCGTTACTAATACCTTTGGCCTGTGCGGTGACAGGATTAACATGCAGATAATTATGCGTATGTATCTGCCTTAACCAGGCATTTTGTGAATCCCACGAATGATACATGGCCATAGGACGCTGAGTGACAGCATTTAATGGATATTTTTGAGTATCCGTTAATTGTGATTCCAATGGTACATAATAGAGCGGCAAGGGATCAAAATAGGTTTCAATACGATTTCTCAAATGTGCCGGAGGCTGCTTTCCTGCCAGCTTGCCCTGTGCCGCAAGACGGAATTTTTGTAATACTTCAGAATACACATGAATGGTAATCGGCTCTGCAAAACGGGTCAGGCGATGTTTTCTGGCCCACTGTAAATAGCCCTTATTAAAGTTACGCATGTACTGATACGATCTGGGCAAATGGTACTGGTAAACACAATTATTTTTTTCATACATTTCCCACTGGTTTGGATTCGGCTCGCCTTTCATGAACTTTTCACCCGCCTTACCACGCCAGCCAGCCAGAAACCCAATTCCTGAACCCGGTTCTGTTTCATAATTAATAACAAAATCAGGGTAGTCACGAAATTTTCGAGCACCATCATCATGTACAAAAGCAGGCAAACCGAGACGCGAGCCTAATTCAATAATAACCTCCTGAAAAGGACGTGAATCTCCTTTCGGCGGCAATACCGGTATGCGTACTGAATCAACAGGTCCATCGTATTCAGAGATAGGTCTGTCCAGCATAGACATCACATCATGGCGTTCTAAATAAGTCGTATCAGGCAGCACCAGATCGGCAAAAGCCACCATTTCAGATTGAAACGCATCACAAACAATAAGATTGGGAATCTTATAGTGCCCTTCCTCATCCTTATCTTTGAGCATGTCACGCACACTCATGGTATTCATAGTGGAGTTCCATGCCATATTAGACATAAAGATCATCATCGTATCAATAGAGTATGGATCACCACGCCAGGCGTTAGTAATAGCATTATGCATTAAACCATGTACTGACAGAGGAAATTCCCAGGAAAAACCTTTATCCAAACGCACAGGTTTTCCCTCATCATCAACAAATAAGTCATCAGGCTCTGCAGGCCAGCCCAGAGCCATGCCGGCTAAGGGTGTATTCGGCTGTACTCCTTCAGGCCCTTTGGGTGTTTTAGCACAGGGGGGAATAGGACGTGGAAAGGGAGCTTTATGACGAAAGCCGCCCGGCCGGTCAATAGTGCCCAGCAGAGTCATTAAGATACTCAGGGACCGGATGGAATGAAAACCATTGGAATGCGCCGCTAAACCACGCATGGCATGAAACGAAACAGGATTACCCGTCACACTTTCATGCTCCTTACCCCAGGTATCTGTCCAGGGGATAGGCAGTTCAATCTTTTGATCGCGGGCCGTAATACCCATTTCAACAGCCAGCTGTTTGATGGTTTCTACCGCTATACCGGTAATAGAAGAAGCCCACTCAGGGGAATAGTCCTTGACTCGATCCACCAGTAGTTGAAAGGCCGGTTTAACATTTAAACCGTCATCTAACTGGAATTCTCCCAGAAGATAGGGATCTGCACCTTCTGTATGAGTTTTTACCGGGCCATTTTGATGTCGATCCCACCACAATTTATTTTGTGTATCGACACAGCTATCATCAAATTCATCTGCTCCCTGACGTACAAACAAACCGCTTTCATTATTATCTTCATCAACATTGACTAATTCAGCAGAATTGCTGTATTGGATCAGAAAATCACGATCATAAAGGCCTTGCTGAATAATTTCATTGATCAAAGCAAGAATTAATGCCCCGTCAGTTCCCGGCTTTATAGGCACCCATTCATCCGCAATAGCAGAATAGCCGGAACGTATCGGGTTAATAGAAATAAATCGTCCGCCGTTGCGCTTAAATTCAGACAATTGCATTTTCAGTGGATTAGAATGATGATCTTCTGCCGTCCCGAACATAATAAATAGTTTAGAACGCTCCAGATCAGGACCGCCAAATTCCCAGAAAGAACCGCCAATCGTATAAATCATCCCGGCGGCCATATTGACTGAACAAAAGCCGCCATGGGCAGCATAATTGGGGGTTCCGAACTGTTTAGCAAATAAACCCGTTAAAGCCTGCATCTGATCACGACCGGTGTATAGGGCAAATTTTTTCGGATCAGTGGCTCTAATCTCTCTCAGCCGTTCTTCCATAATAGCATAGGCTTCATCCCAGGAGATTTCTTCAAAATCATTATCCCCTCTTTCAGCCCCTTTTCTACGTCGTAAAGGTTTTGTCAAACGGGCTGGAGAATATTGTTTCATAATGCCGGATGAACCCTTGGCACAAATCACACCTTTATTTAACGGATGATCCGGATTGCCCTGAATATACCGCACTTCACCATTTTTCAGCGTCACTCGAATACCACAACGACAGGCACACATATAACAGGTAGTATTTTTAACCTCTATATGATCACTAGAATCATCAACGACATCATTATCCGAGTACATTTTAATATAACCCCATGAGAATCTTTATAAACAATTCAGATTTCAGTTTTAAAATCCACAAGCAACATTGTATTATAATATACTAATTTATGCCATTAATCAGTCTGGTATTTTTACTGCAAGTTAAGCTATAATGCGAGGATAATAAATAAAATAAAATCATTTCAAGCTTAATCGAAAATTGTTATTCCTGCGAGAAGCGGAAATTAATAGCATTAAAAGACCACGAAAATATCGTATATTTTGCCATTATCCAAAGATGATAAATAATAATTATGAATAAATTCAAAACACTTTTTTTGTTTTGTCTATTATTGCCGCAGTTCCTATATGCCGAACAGTCAACTGATGACCTGTTTGATTTGAGCTTTGAACAGCTCACTCAGGTTAAAGTTATTATCGCCACTGGTGTAGAACAGGATATCAAAACAGCCCCGTCCACCGTTACCCTGATCACTAGCGAAGATATTAAAAAGACCGGTGCAGGCAATCTGGTCGATGTACTTGAAAGTGTGCCCGGGGTACATATAAAATATGACAATTTTGCCAATAGACCCCTGGTGCATATACGTGGCGGCAATAGCCATCAAACTCTTTTGATGGTCAATGGCAGCCCCATGAAAGATCTTGTATGGGCCTCCGGAATCTTCTGGAAAGGACTGCCTGTCAGTGCCATTGAACGAGTTGAAGTGATCCGTGGTCCCGGATCTGCTCTTTATGGTGCAGATGCCAGTACCGGAGTAATTAATGTCATTACCAAAACAGCAGGAAAAATTGAACAGTCCGAAGCCGGCATAAGAGCAGGCAGTTTTGATACTCAAACCGCCTGGATGCAGTCAGGTGGAAAATGGAATGATTTTGACTTAGGAATCACGGCAAATTTTTCCACTACCGATGGTCATGATCCTTCCATTAAAAGCGATGCTCAAAGTGTTCTGGATGCAAAATTTAATACCAATGCCTCGTATGCCCCGGGAAAAGCTCACTATGGTTGGGACAATCAGGATATTCGTTTTTCTATTGCTAAAGGCAATTTAAGTTTACTGGCCAATTATATGCATCACGATGATTTGGAAACGGGCATGACCGGTGCCGGAGTGCTTGATCCTGTCACCCGTGCAGAAGATACACGTTATGATATTGATTTAATTTACAACAATCAGCATTTCAGTGAAAACTGGGGAATTGATGCCAAGCTGCATTATCAGAATTTAGACTACGATTCCAATAATGGTTTTCAGGAAAATCCTCCGGGCACAAGCCTGGCTGATGGTGATTATCCGCAGGGTGTCTATAACCACATGGAATCATCCGAACAACAGGCCTTATTTGAAACCAGCGGCCTGTATTCAGGTGTTGAAGATCATCAACTGCGTATAGGTGCAGGCTATAACTGGCAGGATTTGTATAAGGTTGAACAACAGATTAATAGGGGAACCGGTGCTGATGGTGTGGTATTGCTACCCGGTGGACCTATGGTCGACATTTCCAATACACCCTATGCCTTTGCCCCAGAGAAAACACGAAAAATTTATTATGCCTTTATGCAGGATGTGTGGTCCATTACACAAGATTGGGAATTGACTGCAGGTGTACGTTATGATCATTATTCTGACTTCGGCAGCACGGTTAATCCACGTTTAGCATTAGTGTGGGAAACAACTGATAAACTGACCACAAAATTAATGTATGGTGAGGCATTTCGAGCCCCTTCTTTTCAGGAATTATATGCCGACACCTCAAGAGCAATTGCGAACCCCAACCTGGATGCAGAAGATTCCAAAACCCTGGAACTGGCATTTTCCTATGCTGCAACAAAGGATCTTAATTTGGGTGTGAATATTTATAATTTTAAAACATCAAATAGTATCAGCAGGGATTTACAAAAACAGTATCAAAATCTGGGCAGACACAAAACCACCGGAATTGAAATGGAAGCCAGCTGGCAGGCCACAAGAGCCCTGCAGTTTTCTGCTAATTATTCCCATAGAGATCCCGAAAATAATGAGCTGAGAGTTGTTGAAGAACCTGAACAGGAAGCCTATCTACGCTCAGACTGGCAATTTGCATCCGGCTGGAACTGGAATGTACAGGCAAACTGGGTGGCAGATCGCGTTCGTGCGGGTAGTGATCCAAGATCTGACGTAGATGATTATGTGATAACAGACACAACCTTGCGCTATACTGGTTTACAAAAGTGGGAGTTTACCGCCTCTGTGAGAAATTTATTTGATGAAGATGCACGAGAAGCTCTCGGGCTATCGGTTGCGGATGATTTTCCCCTGCCGGA
>DAOVUE010000320.1 GCA_030632745.1 Pseudomonadota bacterium
AGCTTCCATTGCTTCTTTTGCTTTTATTCCTAATGCTGTTTCATCCCTGACTGCGGCACGCAAGAGATCACCCGTTGAGATTTGTGGTACACCATATTTCTCAACTAATTTTTTTGCTTGTGTGCCTTTACCTGAACCCGGAGCGCCTAAAAGAACAATTCTCATTTTTTTCTCACTGATGGATAATTAGAACTCTATTAAGATATTCTAACTCAGAGTTTAAGAAAGTAAAGTTTTGTCGTAACTATTCAGAAGATTGTTTACAAAAAGTCTATAGTTACTTATATTTACCAGATAAAAACCTGTTTATAGTTTGTATCTTCACAATAATAAACAGGCTAAAATATCGTGACACTTTAATCAGGTATTATTTCTTATTATGAACGATGATCAACTGCTTCGTTATTCACGACAAATCATGCTGCCCAATGTTGGAATTGAGGGGCAGGAAAAATTACTTAATGCCAGAGTGCTTATTATTGGTATGGGCGGTCTGGGTTCTCCCATTGCTATGTATCTTGCTTCAGCGGGTATTGGTCATTTAGTTGTTTGTGATTTTGATGAGGTTGATCTTTCTAATTTGCAAAGACAAATCATCCATAGTTCTCTCGAACGTATCGGTATGAATAAAGCAGAGTCAGCCAAAGAAACACTCATGCAGCTCAATCCTGAAATTCAAGTCACCGCATTAACAAAAAAACTCAATCAACAGAGTTTATATGAGCAGGTGCAGCAGGCCGATGCGGTGATTGACGGCACTGATAATTTTGACTCACGTTTTTTGTTAAATAAAATATGCTTTGAAGCACAAACCCCGCTCGTTTCCGGGGCTGCAATTCGCATGGAAGGACAAGTCATTGTCTTTGCCAATCAGGGCCACGGCCCTTGTTATCGCTGTTTATATAAAGATGATGCCGATGATAGCGCAACGACCTGTTCTGAAAATGGCGTACTAGCACCTGTTGTCGGTATCATTGGCAGCATTCAGGCTGTTGAAGCAATGAAAGTCATTATGTCTATCGGTAAAACTCTTGAATCACGTTTATTATTATTAGATGCGTATACAATGGATTGGCGCACTTTGAAACTGCCGGTTGATCCACAATGCCCTGTTTGTTCCAAAACTTAAAGCTGATGTATCTGTTTTCACATCATGACTGAATCCGAAAAATTAATTCTGGCTCCCATGGATGGTCTCACCGACACCTATGCCCGTGAATTATTAACCGCTATTGGCGGTTATGATTTATGTGTTACTGAATTCCTGCGTGTTACCGACAGCTTATTTCCCGCCCGTGTTTTTTATCGACACTTTCCCGAATTAAAACCGGCATTGAATCATGAAGCTCATCACTGTATCAGCCGCACAAAATCCGGAACCCCGATTTTTTTACAACTGCTGGGCAGTGATAATAATGCTATGGCAGAAAATGCGGCAAAAGCTGTGCTATTAGGTGCTGAAGGAATTGATCTCAATTTTGGCTGCCCGGCAAAAACAGTCAACCGCAAAGATGGCGGAGCCAGTTTGTTAAAATACCCGGAACGTATATATCAACTACTTGACTCAGTTCGTCAGGCTGTACCGAAACATATTCCTGTCACAGCTAAAATGCGCCTTGGCTATGATGATCAGGCACTTGCTCATGACAATGCTATGGCCATTCAGGATGCTGGTGCCGACTGGGTAACAATTCATGCTCGAACAAAAAAAGATGGTTATCGCCCACCAGCCTACTGGGATACATTATTACCTATTTCTGAATTACTTAATATTCCTGTCATTGCCAATGGTGAAGTCTGGAGTGTAGAGGATTATTTTAATTGCCGGGAACGCAGCGCTTGTAAAAGTGTTATGCTTGGCCGTGGTGCAATGGTGACACCTGATTTAGCTCGACAAATAAAATATGCTCTGGCAAAAGAACCTATTAAACCTTTAGAATGGGGCTCAGTCTGCAGCTTATTAGAGAGGCTTTATCAATTAATGATCAGCAATCCTGATCTCCATGATAAATATGTCGCTCCCCGTCTTAAACTATGGGTCAAGTGGCTAATGCCTAATTATACTCAGGCTGAGGAAATTTTTAATTCACTAAAACGAATTAAGGATCCTTATCAGGCTATTCAGCTTATAAAAATGAGTGACAAATAAGGTCACTACTCAGCATATTCATCTTTTATTCAAGATAAGGCAGGGTAATTGCGATACTGGTACCGTCTTCCTTTGATGAAGTAATCGTTAAATAACCGCTATGGGCTTCCACCATTCGTTTTACAATACCCATTCCCAAGCCTGTACCACGAGTTTTTGTGGTAAAAAAAGGCTCACCGATTCTTTGCAATATATCTTCAGGTATCACTTCACCCTGATTATTAATAACAATAGTTACGGTACGGGCTTCAAAATTATTACTTATAGTACATTGAATTACACTCTCTTTATCTGCTGCTTCTATAGCGTTTCGATAAATATTTAATAATATTTGATTCAAACGATCACTATCGGCTTTTACTAATAATTGATTGTCGGAATCCATATTGTCATGTGGACTGTGAGATAATTCCAGCTGCAGTTTAAATGAGAGTAACTTAGACTCACCTATGGCTTTATTGGTTTTCATGAAGTCATTGATAAAATCAACCAGATTAATAAGAGTGAGATCCAGTTGAACCGGCTTCGAATAGAGCAGGATATCCTCCAGTAAACGCCCCATCCGTCCTGACTCACGAGCCGAAATTTCGGCCCACTCTGTCCCGTCTTCATCCAGTTCCAGGCGACTGAAATATTTTAAAGCCAGCCCTATTGTGGTCAGAGGATTTCGTACTTCATGAACAATTCCTGATGTAAATTCACCTATTGCAGCCAAACGCCGTTGTTCAGCCATCTTAACAGTTTTACCTAAGCTATGAGTAACAAGGTGGGCAATATTATTGAGTAATTCAATATGTTCATCATCATAGGCATTGGTTTGTCGTGAAGCAAAAACCAGTATACCCGGAACCTGTGTTTCCTGGGTGAGGTGTAAAAAAATTGCACTATTCATCCCCTCTTTTACTAATAACTTTAAAAACACATACTTTTTATTTTTTTCGGACGTCTCTTTTAGATTTGAAATTAATAATGGTTTATCACTCAATATGGCTTTTTCCAGCAGGGTACCTTCTACAGAAAATAATGTTCTGGGTAATACATGAGGCTTACCGTTCATGTAGGCTTTTTGTAGTTCCAGCATAGTGGCATTGCCATTATGCAGCAGCACACTGGTCCAGTCGATGGGCAGAATAGAAGAAAATTGTTCTGCAATAAAACCTAAAGTA
>DAOVUE010000218.1 GCA_030632745.1 Pseudomonadota bacterium
CTAAGTTCTGGCGTCCAACCGATGATGATAATCATGGCTTCATGAAGGCTAAAAAAGATGCGGAATAAAAAGCATCCAATATCCTGCTGAAAGCTAATCCTGAATGATTCAGTTAATTCGACTGAGTTATTCAGGTTAATAATGACCTTTCTCTTTTTGCTAAGAAAAGAGAAAGAGTTTATTGAAATAGCTCTTATGTCAGTGCTATTAGTTCATCATAAGAGCTATTTCAATAAGCTGTTTTTCTTACCGAGTAATCTATGCAAATATCTAAACTATTATCCATCAGTTTTTCTATCACTTTACTGCTATCGGCAACACTATTTTCCAATGGTAGTAATCTCCATGCAAAATCATTTCCTGACTCAGAGTGTACAGAATGTCATGATAAACGCGGTTTCAGTGTTCCCTTGGGTGAACACGGTGAATTAGGAAAAAAACAACTTTTTGTTAATACCGATGCGTTCAGGGATAGTGTCCATGGCCGTAGTCAATGTACTGATTGCCATAGCGATATTGAAGAAGTGCCGCACCGCAAAGGTAAATTAGCTGTTGTTGATTGTGTCAGTTGTCATGAAAAACTCAGTGATGACGGTTCTGTCGCCGACAAACGACGCAATTCAATCTTCGGCGGTTCACCGGAAAGACGTATTGTCGCCTATACTCATGATTACAAACTATCTGCTCATGGGGATGCCAATGTTGAAAATAATGCAACTTGTTCAACCTGTCACACTGCTCATTATGTTTATCCCTCTGAAGACAGCCGGGCCAATACCTATCGCCTGAAATCTCCCGAGGTCTGCGGTGCCTGTCATGAAAAAGAACTAAAAGAATACAAACAATCTATGCACGGTGCAGCATTAAAAACACCCTGGAAAGGTGACTCCGCAACCTGTAGTGACTGCCACTCCTCACATCAAATCAGTGATATCAGTAAACTCCCTGCTCATCGTGTCATTACCGAGGGTTGTGGCGAATGTCATCAGGACGAACTCGATGGTTATATGTCCAGCCCTCACGGACAGTTAGCCTGGCATGGTAATAAAGATGCACCCAAATGTGTTGACTGCCACGACAGTCACACTATCACACATGTTGCTAATGCGACTTCACCTGTCAGCAAAGAAAAACGAGTTGAAACCTGTCAGAAATGTCATGAGAAAGCCAATGAAAATTTTGCTCAATATCATCCTCATGGCACCACCCGGAACTTTGACAAGTATCCTGCATTATGGATACTGGGTAAAGGCATGGGAGCACTTGTTATTGCTGTGCTGGTGTTTTTCTATATGCATTCAGTGTTATGGTTCTGGCGTGAAAAGAAAGAACGCCCGGTGATATACCAGCATAGTGAATCCCGCAGCTATCCAATGCGCATTAAACCTGAGAAAAAGCATAGCGGCATCTACTTCCAGCGCTTCTCATGGTACTGGCGTGTCAATCACTGGATGCTGGCACTTTCCCTGATGTTTCTGGTTCTTACCGGAATGGTTGTTATGTATCCCAATACAGACTGGGCAATGTTCCTGGTTCCTTTATTAGGAGGCACAGAAACACTTAACGTTCTGCATCACTGGGCTGGAATACTATTTCTTGTTGCTATTTTCGGTCATGGTGCAGTAGTACTTTTCCGCATCTTCAAAAGCGATCATTTCGACTGGTTTGGGCCTGATTCTCTGTTACCGCGCAAGAAAGACTGGGAGGATATGAAGGGACAATTCCGCTGGTACTTTGGTATGGGTAAACAGCCGCGTTTTGATCGCTGGACTTACTGGGAAAAATTTGACTACTGGGCGGTTTACTGGGGAGCCTTTGTTATTGGTTCATCAGGAATTCTGCTCTGGTTTGCTGAAGATATCGGACAATATATCCCGGGCTGGATCTTCAATCTGGCCACCATAGCTCATGGACTTGAAGCATTTTTAGCCGTGCTGACTCTTTTTGTAGTGCACTTTTTTAACAACCATTTCAGACCGGCTAAGTTCCCGCTGGATACTGTCATGTTTACCGGTGTATGGGATCTGGAAGAGCTGAAAGAAGAACGTCCTGAAGAATATGAGCGTCTCAAAGCATCCGGTGAACTGGAAAACTATCTGGTTAAGGGACCGTCAAAACAATGGAATTTTGTTTCTCATATACTGGGCTTCGTCCTGTTAGGCATCGGCTTGATACTGTTAATTATGGTGGTTGACGGCTTCCTGAGTCATGGACTTTTCTAGTTTAGCTAGCTCTTTCGCCCCCCAAGAGGGAATGACGTAAGAGCAATTTGGTGTGTAGGTTGTGGCTCAGAAGGCTTTTCGAGCCAGGGATGGCGAGGATGAGCGACACATGGGCAGCACCGGCATCCTGCCTCAAGCTGCATTTCCACCATCCGTGGTAGTCATGTGCTTGCCAAAAGTAGGTACCACGAGGCAAGCGTCCTTCTGAGTCACAACCTACACACCGAAGTGCGTTTTATGCACCATTCCCGAACGCATCCTAAAATGATAAAAGCGGGGCTGTTTTGTTTTGCTGATACCTTTTATTACCACACTCCTTTTTCAGCCTATTAACCGTTGTCTTATAAAGTCTAACTTCCTGATTATAGAGATCAACTGCTGATGTATAATTTTTTGCATAGGTTTTTAATTTATTATTTATACGATTATACTCATTGACCGATTCCTGACTATGCCAGTCCAGATTTTTTCTTTGTATGTCCAGATTCTGCTGCACACCAACGAGTTCATTCTTGAGGATATCAATTTGATCTGATTCATCCCGCAGACTTTTTGCCGTCTGATTGATTATATTCATTTCTTTAAGGCACTGAGACAATTCAGCATTGGACAGGATAGGATCTGAACTCTGTGATTCCGCCTGTTTGCCTGTTATAGCAATAACATTTTCTTCTGCAAAGACTTGCTGTGTATAACACGAAGCAGAAAAAATTAGACAGGCACTTATAGAAGAGAGCGTAAATCGGGTCTTTTTATTACTATTCATACAATTACCTTTTGCTTAGATAGGTCTTATTACTGAATTCAGATTTATTAATGAATTAAGAAACATCTAATTTATCTTCTAATTCCGCTAATTTTTTTTCAAACAGTTCCAGCTTAATACGTGTTTTTTGTAAAACAGCAGACTGAATTTCAAAGTCTTCCCGTGTCACTAAATCCAGTTTATCAAAAGCATTATGTAATACAGATCGTATAGATTGCTCTAATTCTCCCTTTATACCACCTGGAACTGGAGGAAGAGTACTGCTAATTTTACCGGCTAAATCATCAAAAAATTGTTTATTCATCTGATCACTTTTTATAAAGAAACGTTCATTAAAAAAATAGTTGATTCAAGTAATACAGTCTAGCATTATTACCGATAAAAAGTTACTGATAAAAAGTTACTGCTAAAAAGTCATTTTATTAGCCGCTGCAAACAATACGCACCAGTACAGTGCATCAAAATAGTGCAAAGAATCCATTCCCTTCATTATGGTGCAACATTAATCAATAAGACTACAAAATCATTTATAAGCATTTGTTAACTATATATTTTTCACAAATGGCACGGTCAATGCTTAAGACTATACAAGAAATAAAAACACTCTTATCTAACATGAAATTGACCACGGTCATATTTGCTTTTGTATGTTAGCAAAATGACAGCGGAAAATTTCATTTGGCTGAGGGCTCTTATCTAACATGAGTAGCCTTGAGCGAATAAAAAGCTGCCACGGTCATATTTGCTTTTCTTTTTATATAAAGAGAAGGTTAGCAAAATGACAGTGGCAAACTTTATTTGGCTGAGGGCTCTTATTAAACTTTGGACTATTACTAAATCAGGAGAAGCACCAATGAAGCTTGTTACAGCTATTGTTAAACCTTTCAAATTAGATGATGTACGGGAAGCATTATCTGATATCGGCATTCATGGCATGACTGTCACTGAAGTGAAAGGCTTTGGTCGTCAAAAAGGCCATACTGAACTTTATCGTGGAGCAGAATATGTGGTTGATTTCCTGCCTAAGGTAAAAATTGAAATTGCCGTTGCTGCTGACGTGCTTGATCAAGTTATTGAAGCCATTACCAGTGCAGCACATACCGGAAAAATTGGTGATGGAAAAATATTTGTTTCATCAATCGAACAAACTATTCGAATCCGTACTTCTGAATCCGGCGTAGAAGCTCTATAAACGACCTTAAAGGAAAAAATACTCGTGGAAAATAATATTTATCATATTCA
>DAOVUE010000025.1 GCA_030632745.1 Pseudomonadota bacterium
AGTTTCAAAAAGTATTAAAACATCCTAATAATCGTCCGGTTCAGCCATTAAATGCACGCATACTGATTGCACCTAAATAACACCAATAGACTACTTTTTGGAAGGATTATCGCATATCAGCCAGGGTAATTTTAAAGGATTTAGAACGAAGGGTTAAAAACAAAAAGTGAACAACTTATTTTATCTTGCTTACTGCTGGTCACGAAAGGAACCAGGCAAGCAAGATAAATAAGATATTTTTACGCTTTATCAGCAGCAGCTGCTTCGCAAGCTGTTTTCAACTGACCATTCTGAAACATTTCCAGGGTAATATCACAACCACCAATAAGTTCATGATTAATATAAATCTGAGGAAAAGTCGGCCAATCAGCATAACGAGGCAGATTTTCAAAAATTTCAGGATCCTGTAAAACATTCACATAAGCAAATTCAACACCGGTGTTCATCAATGCTTCACTGGCACGGGAAGAAAAACCACAAGAAGGCATTTGTGGTGTACCTTTCATAAAAATCACAATAGCATTATTTTTTACTGCATCATCAATACGTTGCATAACGTCCATAATATGGGCCTCATCTGTTTATTTAAATAACGGTTAAATGTTAAAAGATAATTTTGGGATAGAGCGAACATTTTTCAAGTATTACGCTTCTTCAAATTAATCAATATGAGCTTGCAGCCACATTTCTAATAAGGCCATGTGCCAGAGCTTGCTGCCTTTTAAACGTGTCATATTCTCTTCTGCTTCAGGATTTTTCAGCAAACGCTTTATATAAGCAGGTTCAAACACCCCTCTCTCCCGACAAGCCTGAGAGTGTAAAACATCCGTCATCATATCCAGAAATTCACCCCGTACATATTTTAATGCCGGCATGGGAAAGTATCCCTTGGGACGATCAATGACTGCATCGGGTATTTTACCCCGGGCAATCTTTTTCAGAATATGTTTACCACCCATTTGTCCAATTTTATAATGATTGGGCATTTGTGCCGCCAGTTCTACCAGCTTATGATCCAGAAAAGGCACCCGTGCTTCTAATCCCCAGGCCATAGTCATATTATCAACCCGCTTAACCGGATCATCTACAATCAGTGTTGTAGTGTCCATGCGCAGCACTTTATCCAGATACTCATCGGCATAGGGAGCGGCCAGTAAGCGGGTCACAATTTCCCGGGTATAATCTTTAGCCCGATAGGCTTTACTCACAGACTGCAGAAATTCATCATGACAACGATCAAAATAATAGGAAGCAAAACTCCTGAAGTCACTTTCTCCATTGCTTTCAGCTTCCGCCATCATTGGATACCAGAAATAGCCGGCAAAAACTTCATCCGCACCCTGACCGCTCTGCACCACTTTAACTTCTTTTGATACTCTTTCAGACAGCAGATAAAATGCCACGGCATCCTGACCCACCATAGGTTCTGCCATCTGTGAGATCGCTTCAGGTAAGCGATCCAGTACTTCATGATTCGGAATCAGATATTTATGATGAAGGGTTCCATAGCGCTCAACAACCTGATCACTATACTCAAATTCACTACCCTGCTCATCGCCGATATCATTGAAACCTATAGAAAAAGTGCGCAAATCATTAACACCGGCTTCGGCCAGTAAAGCCACCAGCAGACTGGCATCCAGGCCGCCGGAAAGCAACACTCCCACCGGAACATCAGCAACAGTAATACGCTGTTTAACCGCAGCCATCAGGCTGTCATGTATGGCTTCTTCCCAATCGGCTTCTGTCCAGCCGGACTTATCAGCATCACGGGTCGCTTTAAGATGCCAGTAGCGATGGTATTTCATATTACCATTCACATCAATTTTAACGCAGGTTCCCGGGGCTAGTTTTTTGACACCTTCCAGAATAGTATTAGGGGCAGGAATAACGGCATGCAGTGTTAACTGATTATGCAGTCCAATAGGATTAATCTCAGTATTGATCTGTCCTGCGGCAATTAATGCCTGCATATTAGAAGCAAACAGGAAACGTTTATCGTCAACACTATAATAAAGAGGCTTGATACCCAGACGATCACGAGCAATAAATAAACTATAATCCCTCAGGTCAACAATCGCAAAAGCAAACATACCATGCAGTCGTTCAACACATTGCTCACCCCACTCTGAATAGGCTTTTATAATAACTTCAGAATCACCCCCAGAAAAAAACTGATAACCCTTATGAGTCAACTCTTTACGTAATTCAGGATAATTGTAGATCGTACCATTAAAAACCAGTGCCAGCTGCAGTTCATTATCCACCATAGGCTGATTAGAACGTGCAGATAAATCAATAATGGATAAGCGCCTATGACCCAGAGCAACGGGTCCTTCATGAAAAAAGCCTTCATTATCAGGACCTCTTCGCTGCAGTTTCTGCAGCATCTTATTAATGACTGCCTGCCCGGGTTTGGAACCATCAAAGCGATAATCACCACAAATACCACACATAAAGCATTCCTTTCGCTGACGATAATTTGTTTATTCTGTTTCTGCTTTTGTTTCTACTTTTGTTTCTGTTCGAAGATTGATCACCATCAGCTTAGAGATAACTTTCGCAACACCTTTGGCGCTTTTAGCAATAGAAATAGCCTTGACTGCACTTTCATCTGAATCCACACTGCCGGTCAATGTGACCACACCCGCATTCACTTCAATGCCGATATCTCCACGCTGGATAAGATTTTCACTGGCGTATTTCTGACTAATACTGACATTAATCATAGCATCACTATCTGCAGTGTAATCTGCCGCTTCAAAGGCCATTTTGTCTTCATAAACTTCCCGTTCTTTTACCCTGATTTCCTGCTGCTGTTTTTCATTTTCCTGCTGGATTTCTTCATTGCTGTCCACCCCGGGCACCCAGTCCGTTACATCTCGAACGGTGCTGCAGCCTGACATCAGTAGAGCCATAGATATCATAGATATCAATAAAGTTTTAAAATTCATACTGCTTATCCCTGCAAAATTAATATTTTTTTTCATTTTTTCTTCTTCCTGCTTTCTTATTTTCATTGTACATCTTCACATTCATAACTGCTCGCATTGTTTAATACCATACCATTGGGAGAAAATGGAGAGAAAATGCACTACAGTCTCAGCACCCATTTTTTCACAAATAGATTCAATGCGGCTGACAAAAACGGCTGAATTCAATTGCATTCATAGATTAATCTTACTACTATAAACAAATATTCATATTATGTACTACACATTCTACCTTAATTTTTCAAGATAATTGACTAAAAATTTCAGAAAATACAATAACCAAGTAAAATAGTATAGTATTTAGTAAAAAATAGTATTATAATCTTTTCAACAAAAATAAATACACTATATAAACCTCATGGAGTACAAAAATGGCTTTTGAATTACCTGCTTTACCTTTTGCAAAAGATGCCTTAGCACCACACATATCTGAAGAAACACTTGAGTTTCATTATGGCAAACATCATAACACTTATGTTGTTAACCTGAACAACCTGATTGCCGGTACTGATTTTGAAAATATGTCTTTAGAATCTATCATCCAGAAATCAGATGGCGGCATTTTTAATAATGCAGCCCAGGTATGGAACCATACCTTTTACTGGAATTGCTTAAGCCCTAATGGCGGTGGTGAGCCCAGTGGTGCACTTGCAGATGCGATTAATAGTACTTTTGGTTCTTTTGATAAATTTAAAGAAGATTTCTCAGCAGCCTGCGTCACAAACTTTGGCTCCGGCTGGACCTGGTTAGTTAAAAACAGCTCAGGTGCATTAGAAATTGTTAAAACATCCAATGCCGGCTGTCCTCTAACAGAAGGTCAGACCCCCATAATGACTTGTGATGTATGGGAACATGCATACTATATTGATTACCGTAATGCCCGTCCGGCTTATGTTGAAGCATTCTGGAATCTGGTTAACTGGGATTTCATTTCCAGCAATCTATAACTAAATTGTGCTATAGTGATACCATTATTCATTATTGGTAGCACTATGGCCTCTTATAAATTGATTTTCCAGGGACAAATTATTGATAGTGCCTCTCTCGATAGCTCGTCTCTTGAACAAAGAAAAAATAATATTTTACGCTTATTCAATGCTGGTGCAGAAAAAGCCGGTATACTCTTCTCCGGCAAGCCCATAGTCATAAAAAAAAATCTTGATGCAGATGCGGCTAAAAAGTATATATCAGTACTAAAAAAAGCGGGTGCTCTGGTTCGTGCTGAAAAAATTCAAGTCATAGAACAAAGAGATCATGCCAGTGACAATAATAGCGAAACACACTTTTCCGGCAATAATCAAACGCCCTCTTCTTCTCCAGTATCATCTGCTGAATTGAGTACCGGGCTATCAGCACTGCTTAATTATAATCAACATGCACAGCAAACACATTCTGAACCGCAAACACAAACAAGAGTAAACAGTACAAAAAATGCATCTGAAGTACTGCAAGAACTTCACTTAGCGCCTAACGGCACAGATTTTTCCGATCTGAAAAAGCCCGTTGCATCCGTAACAATAGCCGACATCAGTCATATCAGCCTGTCACAAGCCCGGACTGGTTCCTTGCAGGAGTTTACAAAAAAAGTCAGCCCGGTGAAAATTGCAGATATTTCTTCATTATCTATGTCTGAGGCACAGCAGGGAACATTAGAAGGTATTGAACACAGGCCTGAGCCGGCAGCTCTGCCTGATATCAGACATCTTAAATTCAGCTCCGAATAAACACTATAAATTTATTTATAGCCGGGTGATTATTATCCCTGTGATATATTAAACCTAAATAAATCAGTTGAATCTACTGCGAGCGTCCAATGCACTGAATCTTCAAGACTTTACAGAACATTTTAGGCTCACCCATAGGGTGGCTACGAATAAACCTAAAATAACCAGTAAAGCCTTGAATCTCCAGCACCTTGATCACTCTCGCTACGATTCAACTGAGTTATTTAGGTTAAACTGTGAGACCCGATCATTTTCAAAGGGAAGATCATTATAGTAATCTCAATTTATCCGGGATAAAACTGAATATCCGGAATACATCATTTTTTATGGAAAAATAAATGGCGAGCAAAATCACTATCGATATAGACCTGAGAGACTCCAAGCGAGTCTCTCCTCCTAGTGTTCCGCTTCCTGATAAAATAAGCAGCAAACAGACTAAAACCAGCACAATCGAGTACCACTATCGTTATGACAGAATTTTCCTGCTGATCGCTGTACTGTTTATTATCGTTTTTTTTAGTTTTTACCTGTTTTTTTTAGAGGATGAAGTAACAGCAGATAAAGTCCTGCAAACTGAACAAATAGATCACATTGTCACTAAAGAAAAACACTTGTCAGTTTCAAATACAATTCCAGCACCGCCTCACACTTACTCAATTTATCTGTTTTATAAAGAGATTGATGTATTAGATGCTTTTTACTTTCCACGGAAAAATAAACATTCTGAACAAAAAGATGCTGTCTTAAAAAACAAGACTCAACAGAGTATAACGGAATCCCCTGAAGAGAAACAAGTGATTAAAACAGTACCAACAGAGGAAAATGAAGAAGTTATTTCTGCCTCCTTAATTAAAAGTGAAAAAAAACCTGCCCCCCTGAAAAAAAATGAGAATAATTTTATTCAAATAAATTCAAACAATTTAAGCAGAGTCCTTCTGGTCAGTAATATTTATAAAAAAGAACCGCTCAATGAACTGTCTTATAATGTGTATGGAAAAGAAGACCGTGCAGAAAAGATCTACCTTTTTACACAAGTAAACAATAATGTGGGTCAAACCATCGAACATCAATGGTGGTATCAGGGGAAAATGGTACATAAAAGAAAATTTACCATTCTGGGTAAACGGTGGCGTTGTTATTCCAGTAAAAATATCGGAAAATTCCAACAGGGTCAATGGTTAATAAAAGTGATGGATGAAAAAAATAATATTTTATCCACAGTCCATTTCCAATATCAAGTCAATTGAAGAACTCAAAAAAATAATAGCGTCGTTGTGAAACCTTGAACGATACGGATATTACTGCGCTTCCACGCCGGCTCTTGATTTTTTATCCTGCGTTATATTGGTACTTTAATTTCTGCCAAGTCCCTAAAGTATGATGGCTTACGATTTTATGCTATGATACGGCCTGTCACATCGTGTCTGATAAACAACTGGGTATCATGATAACGATGCTCTAGCACAACGAGCATCTCCATCTCTATACTTTTCAGCAATAATTACTGCACGTATCCCCCCCCCAACCGTTTAGGCTGGATTTTGTTTTTAATTTAACCCCTGGACACCCGAACCAATGACTGTGAGCTATAAAATATCAAGTGATGGAGCTGCATCGTGAGAATAGCAATCTGCGGTGGTGGTAATGTCGCCCATGTGCTGGCGGGGCTGTTAAGTCAGAGAGAAGGCCTGGAAATTCGGGTACTGACCAGAAAACCCGAACGTTGGGACGAGTCCATCCGGGTTCTGGATGAGCAGGATCGAAGTATCATCGGGCGACCCCGTTTGATCACCCATCAGGCCAGCGAGGCCATTCCCGGGGCGGATCTCGTTATTCTGGCACTACCGGCTTATGCTCGGGCCGCTGTTCTGACAACCATCGCACCGCATCTGACCGGGAGCGTCTGGGTTGGTTCATTTCCTGGCAGCGGCGGATTCAACTGGCTGGCACAAAAAGCCCTGCAGGGTGCTTCAGCCAACATCGCCATTTTTGGAGCACAGCGAGTCCCCTATATCAGCCGCATTATCCACTATGGCCGGGAGGTTTTTGGCAGTGCCAAAAAGGAGGGGATCGCAATCGCCTCCATCCCGCAGAACCGCAGCAGTGAAATTGCTTCCATCCTTGAAGATGTCCTGCAAATGCCGGTGAACTGTTTGAACAATTTCCTCGAGATCACCCTGGCCACTTCCAATCCGATCCTTCATCCCCCCCGTATGTACACACTTTTCCATGACTACGAGGCAGGCAATTTCTGGCAGGAATCTATACTTTTCTATGAAGGCTGGGATAATGCGGCATCTGAATTACTGATCAGCATGGATCGGGAGGTACACGATATTTTTGCCCGCATCCCCCTGGATTTGTCCGGTATTTCCCCGTTATTGAAACATTATGGCGTCCACGATGCACAGGAACTGACTCATAAGATCTCCGCTATCACCTCATTCAAGGGCATTGCAACACCCATGCTGGAGACAAAGGACGGCTTTATTCCGGACTTTCAATCCCGCTATTTTAGCGAAGATATTCCTTTTGGTTTATTGATCCTCAAAGGCGTCGCAGTTATAACCGGCACAGTCACACCTATGATAGATACAGTCCTTATCTGGGCCCAGGAAATGATGCATAAAGAGTATATCGTCGATGGTGAACTGGTGGGGAAGGATATTGCTGCAACACCCATACCACAGAATGCGGGTATCGTCACAATAGACGATCTGGTATTGCGGGCCAGGCTATGATTTCTAAATTTATCGTTTTCAAGTTTATAATTTCCAGTTGGAGCTAAAGTTCGTTTCGCTGGTTCTTTTTTAATTATTTATAACAACTCGAACGACAATCCGGGTTAAAGGTGAAGTAGATGCAGGCAATTATTCTAGCTGCCGGGATGGGCAGAAGACTGGGGAAGGTCACCTCAGACAATACCAAGTGCATGGTCAAAATCCATGGTCGCACCCTTATCGAACGAATGCTGGACACTCTGGCCAGGACAGAAGTTAGCCGGGTCGTACTGGTGGTTGGCTACAAGGCAAAAAACGTTAAAAAGTTACTGGGTCGCAAATACAAGGGAATGCAGCTTCTTTATGTAACAAACAAAGACTATGATAAGACCAACAATATCCATTCTCTCTTTCTGGCAAAAAAATATATGCTGGAAGATGACACGATATTGCTCGAAAGCGATCTGATCTTCGAAGAAAAAATTGTCTTCGACCTTATTGAGAATCCTCATCCCAATCTGGCCATTGTCTCCAAATACGATGCATGGATGGATGGAACCGTCGTTACCCTGGATGATGATGATAATATTATTCAGTTCATTCCCAAGAAGGATTTTGACTACAGCCACGTTGAAGATTATTACAAAACTGTCAACATCTATAAGTTGTCCCGAGACTTCTCCACTAATAGCTATGTACCCTTTTTGAAGGCCTATCAAAAAGCCTTAGGTAAAAATGAGTATTACGAACAGGTTCTACGGGTTATCACGCTGCTTGAAACCCAGGATCTTAAAGTTCACCGCCTCTCCACCGAAAAATGGTATGAGATCGATGATCAGAAAGATCTGAACAATGCCAGCACTCTGTTCGCTCCCCGCAAGAAAAAACTCGAGCTTTACCAGCAACGTTTCGGTGGCTACTGGCGTTTCCCTTTTCTCAAGGATTTTTGCTATCTGGTGAACCCCTATTTCCCGCCCCGCAGAATGCTGGACGAAATGAGGTATCACTACCAAAGCCTGCTGACGGAATATCCATCTGGACTGAGTATCCAGAACCTGATGGCCTCGGAGATGTTTCACTGCAGCAGCAGCGAGATCCTCGTTGGCAATGGTGCGACGGAGCTGATCAACGCACTGTTTGATTTTGTCACCGGCAAGGTGGGCGTTATCTTTCCCACCTTCAATGAATATCCTGAACGGATCGGCACAGACAATGTGGTGCAGTTCATCCCGAAGAATGCAGACTACAGCTATAGTCTGGATGATCTCAAAAAGTTCTCGAAACAGGTCGATACTTTGTTACTGATTAACCCGGACAATCCCAGCGGCCACTATCTCTCTAGCGATGATGTTCACCAGCTGGCAAACCACCTGGAGAAAAACAATAAGCGCCTGATCCTCGATGAGTCTTTTGTTGATTTCACAACACAGGGCATCGATAACACCCTGATATCATCCGCTGTACTGCAACAGCACCCTAATCTGATTGTCATCAAGAGTATCAGCAAGAGTTACGGCGTTCCGGGTTTGCGTCTCGGAATTATCGCGACCAGTGATGCCAAACTGATTGGCTCGATCAGGGAGAGAATATCCATCTGGAATATCAATTCTTTCGGTGAGTTTTTTCTGCAGATCTTCGGTAAATACCAATCCGACTATCACCGGGCGGCTGCCCGGATCGCTGCAGAGCGGGATCGCTTCTTCCTGGAACTGAAGGACATAAAATTTCTGCGTGTTATCCCGTCTCAGTCCAACTACTTTTTATGCGAACTGAAGCACAAGTATAGCGCCACTGAGTTGACCACCCTGTTGCTGGAGAAGTATGAAATATTAATCAAGGATTGCACGGGCAAAATTGGCTTTGAAGGCACC
>DAOVUE010000260.1 GCA_030632745.1 Pseudomonadota bacterium
CATGGCGATACCATGTTCATTTGCTGCATCAATGACTTCCTGATCACGCATAGAGCCGCCGGGTTGTATTACAGCTGAAATTCCTGCTTCTGCGGCTGCATCCAGACCGTCTCGGAAGGGGAAAAAAGCATCAGAAGCCATGACTGAACCCGGGACAACCAGGTTTTCATCAGCAGCTTTAATTCCAGCAATTTTGGCAGAATAAACACGGCTCATCTGGCCTGCACCGACTCCGATGGTTTGTTTGTCCCGGGCATAGACAATGGCATTGGATTTAACAAACTTGGCGACTTTCCAGGTGAAAATTAAGTCCTGCATTTGTTCTGCTGTAGGGACTTTTTTTGTTACTACTTTTAAATCAGCCTCTGTAATCATACCCAGATCCCGTTCCTGAACTAATAATCCTCCATTGACTCGTTTATAGTCCCAGCTATTAACCGGAGTGTCAGACCATTGTCCACAGGACAGTACACGTACATTTTTCTTTTCAGCAAGAATGGCTTTAGCGTCTTCATCAATTTCAGGTGCAATAATCACTTCGACAAACTGGCGATCAATAATCGCTTTGGCTGTGGCAGCTGATAATGCCTGGTTAAAGGCAATAATGCCGCCAAATGCAGAGGTAGGATCGGTTTTGAAAGCACGATCATAGGCTTCCAGTTGATTCTCTCCTAAAGCAACACCGCAGGGGTTGGCATGTTTAACTATCACACAGGCCGGACCTTCACTGAATTGTTTTACACATTCCAGTGCGGCATCAGTATCACCAATATTATTATATGATAGCTCTTTGCCCTGGATTTGTGTTGAGGTTGCTATACAGGCATCTTTAGCTTTGGATTCCACATAAAAGGCAGCATTCTGATGAGGGTTTTCACCATAGCGCATTTGCTGGGATTTATTGAATTGCATACTATAAGTTTGCGGGAAAGTTTCTTTGTTTTGAGCAGTGCTTTGATCTAAAAAATTAACTGCACCCAGATAATTAGCAATATGGCCATCGTATTGAGCAGTATGTTCAAAGGCTTTAACCGCCAGATTAAATAAGGTTTGTTTTTCTAACTGGCCCTGAGAGGACTTCATTTCATCAATAATAGCATCGTAATCATCGGGATTAACGACGATTGCAACACTTGCGTGATTTTTAGCGGCTGCCCTAACCATGGTGGGGCCACCAATATCAATATTCTCAATGGCATTTTCTAAACTGCAGTCAGGATCTGCAATGGCGGCTTCAAACGGGTATAGGTTGACCACCACCATGTCGATAGCATCAATACCGTGCTCCAGCATTACAGCATCATCTATGCCGCGTCTGCCCAGGATTCCACCATGTACTTTAGGATGCAAGGTCTTTACCCGGCCGGCCATCATTTCCGGAAAACCTGTATAATCAGAGACTTCGGTAACTGGAATATTATTGTCCTGTAATAATCTGGCAGTACCACCAGTGGATAAAATATTGATTTGCATAGCAGCTAATGCCCGGGCAAATTCAAGAATATTATCTTTATTGGATACACTGATGAGTGCTGTTTTTATTGCGGCCATTGAGGATGCTCCGATATTGGTTTGTTTTATCAGTATGGGGTCGGAGTCAAATGGCATACCGCTGAACACATAAACATTCAGTAGTTATGCCATTTGACTCCCCCCCTGTTTAGTGATATTGGTTTAGGTTTAGTTCAGGACGTTATATTGTTTAAGCTTTTTACGCAGGGTGCCACGATTAAGACCCAGCATTTGTGCCGCCATACTCTGGTTGCCATTGGTATGTTCCATAATGGCTTTAAATAATGGAGCTTCTACTTCACCAATAAAAAGTTGATGAATATTATTTGGGGTGTATTCTCCCAGATCTTTTAGATATTTGTCTAATTCAGAACAAACACAGTCATGAAATACAGCCTTGCTATTGACATGTTTTTTTGACGTTTGGGTAGTTGATGTTATTACATCTTTGATATTATTATCTTGAAGTGTGGGCATAAATTCTAATCTGACTTTGGTTACAGGCTTTGGTTACAGGCTTTAATTACAAGCTTTAGTTATACGCTTTAGTTACAAACTGAAATTACAAGTTGCTACAGGAATTGAAAAAATTCTGTGTCATGGTAAATTGCTGCTGAGCATCATTGATGCGATTTATTCTTTTCCAGAATTGTTCGCCTCCTGACAGAGGCTTAATGACCTGGGCAAGATGTTTGCGGGCAATTCTAACACCATGTGATGAGCCGTAAAATGAGTAAAGCTCATTGAGCAGCCCCAGTATTATTTTGCTTTTTTCTTGTAACGAAGGTTCTGGTAAATGTGTTCCGGTGGCTAAGTAATGATTGATGTCAGAAAAAATCCAGGGTGAACGCATGGCTCCACGACCAATCATAATTGCATCGGCACCGGTGTATTGTAGTACATATTGGGCTTTCTCTGCACTATTTATATCACCATTTGCAATGATCGGTATACTAACCTGTTGTTTTACTGCTTTTATCATATCATATTCCGCCTCTCCGCTATAACCACAGGCGCGTGTTCTGCCATGAATGGTTAGAGCCTGAATGCCGCTATCTTGTGCAATTTTAGCGATATTGACGGTGTTTTTATTGTTTTTATCCCAACCGGTGCGTATTTTCAGAGTGACCGGTACAGCGACTGAACGGGTCACTGTGGAGAGTATCCTGCTGACCAGAACTTCATCTCTTAATAAGGCTGAACCTGCAGATATATTGCATACTTTTTTGGCCGGACACCCCATATTAATGTCGATAATATCAGCACCATGCTGTACATTAAATTGTGCCGCCTGAGCCATTTGCTCAGCATCTGTGCCTAAAATCTGCACTGAGACAGGTTTTGCTTCGCCTTCATGATTGAGCCTTGACTGAGTTTTTCGTGTTTGAAACAACTCAGGTTTAGAGGTAACCATTTCAGAAACCGCTAATGCAGCACCTAATTGACGGCATAATTGTCGAAAAGGTCGATCGGTAACACCTGCCATTGGAGCCAAAAAAACAGCAGATTGCGGAAACTCCCAGGGGCCTATATTCATGCTATAAATAATTGAATTGAAAACTCAATAGGGATTGTGGATCAGGATCAATAATATCTAATTTAATGGCCTGGCTTTGATTATTTTTTAGTCCCTGGCTGTATTGAACATTTTTATTCAAATACTCTTCGGGTGAAAGCTTTCTTTGTGCAATGATTTTACCCAGCGGGTCAGAAAAAATAATTTCCACTATGGGGTATGCCTGTTTAAATGAGGCTTTATTTTTAAACGTTAGATGAACTTCTAAAACATCTTTTATGGTCTGGTGTGAATGTATGTCATGTTTTACAGTAATAATTTGTTTTGGTGCTTTTATTAAATCTAATTCACAGTGTGTGATGGGACATAAAGTGTCTAAAAAAGGTCTGAAGGTTGCATCCTGAGCTAAAGATAAACTATTAAAATGTAAATATTGAGCGCCCGATATTAATAATAGAATAATACATCCCAGCAGCCAGGAAAATAAAACAGCCGGACTGCTGTTGGTATAGCTTTGAGTGAAGAAAGAGGGGACATCCTCTTCCTGCTCACTATCAGGTTCTATTTTTACACTCTTTTTAGAACTTGCAGCATCCGCTATTTCTTTTTCAATAGGAGGCTGAGTGGAAGAGGCATCTCCTAAAAAGCTCTCAGCAGACATAGAGCCTTCAGCGGATAAAGAGCCTTCAACGGGTAGAGCGCACTCAGAGGACAAAGAGTTCTCATTGGGGAGAGAGCCTTCAGCGGGTAGAGAGTCCTCAGCGGATAGAGAGCC
>DAOVUE010000223.1 GCA_030632745.1 Pseudomonadota bacterium
GTTAAACATTTATTACGTGTTGCCAGCGGCCTGGACTCACTGGTTCTGGGTGAGCCTCAAATTCTCGGACAACTGAAGTCCGCTTTTGCGGTAGCAAAAGAAAACAGATCCGTCAGCCAGTTAATGCATAAACTCTTTCAGCATACTTTTAGTTGTGCCAAACAAGTCCGTACTGATACTGCTATTGGTGCAAGTGCGGTTTCAGTTGCTTTTGCTTCAGTCAGTTTAGCCCGGCAGATTTTTAGTGATTTTCATGAGCATACTGCCTTATTAATCGGTGCAGGTGAAACCATTGAGCTCGTTGCCCGGCACTTGAAGGAATCAGGTATCGGACGAATTATTATTGCCAATAGAACAGTTGAAAAGGCCCACATTCTGGCGCAGGAATTCGACGGCTATGCTATAGCCTTACATGAAATTCCAGTTCATCTGGCTGAAGCGGATATAGTGATCAGCTCCACAGCCAGTCAATTACCGATTCTGGGCAAAGGTACTGTCGAAGCAGCCATTAAATCCCGTAAACACGCGCCCATTTTTATGGTTGATATCGCTGTTCCACGAGATATTGAAGAACAGGTTGGCGATCTGGAAGATGTATTTTTATATACAGTAGACGATCTCAAAGAAATCATTGATGAGGGTTTAAAATCCCGTCAGGAAGCTGCACTCAAGGCAGAAGAAATTATAGATATTGAAGCCAGCCATTTTATGAACTGGCTGCGTTCACTTAATTCAATTACCACCATGTGTCAGTACAGAACACAGGCAGTGGATGTGCGTGACCTGGCATTAAGCTATGCCAGGAAACAATTAAACAATGGCCAGCCGGTAGAAGAGGTGCTTGAACACCTGGCTCGTCAGCTCACCAATAAGCTGATCCATAAACCCTGTATAAAAATAAAACAGGCGGGGATGGATGATCGAACAGAGCTTATTGATGCTGCTATTGAATTATTTGATCTAAAAGTTGAAGAACCCTAGCTTTATCGCTTTATCTACAGGGACGTAGGTAAGGGGCGTGAGCAGGACGCGGAAGCTTTTCTAAACCCATCCATTGTAATAAAGCATTTCAAGTTAAATTCGAAATATTCTTTTTTACCTATACCTCTTTTTACATTTTTTTTACAACCTTTTATTTACACGATGAGCACCACAATTTCATGAAACCATCAATTACCAACAAACTGGAAACACTCTCCGAGCGTTATGAAGAAATTGCTCTATTGCTTTCCCAGCAGGAAGTTATGGCTGATCAAAACCAGTTCCGCGAACTTTCTATGGAATATGCTGAATTACGCCCTCTGGTTGAATGTTTTACACAATATAATGAAGCCCTTGAAACCATTGAAACTGCAAATGAAATGCTTAATGACAGTGATCCTGAAATGCAGGCTATGGCCAATGATGAAATAAAACAAGGCAAGGAACAGCAGGAACTTTTATCTCTCGAGTTACAAAGAATGCTGCTGCCTAAAGATCCCAATGACAACAATAACATCTTTCTTGAAATTCGAGCCGGGACCGGTGGCGATGAAGCTGCTATTTTTTCCGGAGATTTGTTCAAAATGTACAGCCGTTACGCAGAACTGCAAAACTGGAACGTTGAGATAATGTCTGAAAATACGGGAGATCATGGTGGTTATAAAGAAATTGTAGCTCGCCTGGTTGGACATGGTGCCTATTCCAAACTTAAATTTGAATCAGGTGCACACCGGGTACAGCGAGTTCCTGAAACTGAATCTCAGGGGCGGGTTCACACCTCAGCCTGTACTGTGGCCATTATTCCTGAAGTAGATGCTGTTGAAGCTATTGATATTAACCCAAAGGATTTGCGTATCGATACCTTTAGAGCATCGGGAGCCGGTGGACAACACGTCAATAAGACAGATTCAGCCATTCGACTCACTCATTTACCCACCGGCGTTGTAGTCGAATGCCAGGAAGAACGTTCTCAGCATAAAAACAAAGCTAAAGCCCTGTCCATGCTGACTTCCCGCATTTTAGCCGCTGATCAGGAAAAACAACAGTCTGAACAGGCGGCTGATAGAAAACTTCAGGTGGGAAGCGGGGATCGCAGTGAGCGCATAAGAACCTATAATTATCCTCAGGGGCGTGTGACCGATCATCGCATCAACCTCACTCTCTATAAACTGGAAGAAGTAATGAATGGTGATCTGGGTTCAATCATCGATCCCTTACTCAGTGAGCATCAGGCTGAATTACTGGCATCCATGTCAGAAGTATAAGTTGTCATCAGATGACTGCGCCTTCAACTCTTTCAAAACAACGATTAAATCACACTATAACAATTGCTGATGCTATACAATTTGGTATTAGTAAGCTTGATAGCGCTTGTAGCGACAGCCCAAAACTGGATAGCGAAATATTATTGCTGAAGGTTTTAAACCAGACTTCTGACCATTATCTCAGTAAAACCTGGCTATTGACCTGGCCCGAAAAGAGACTGACTATTACTCAGTTTGAGCAATTTAATCATTATCTGGATTTGCGTTCTAAAGGTATGCCTATTGCTTATATTTCGGGTGAAAAGGATTTCTGGACTTTAAGCTTAAGCGTTACTCCTGATACACTCATTCCGCGTCCCGAAACCGAAACGCTGGTTGAGAGCGCTTTAGAAAAAATTTCTACTACAGAAAAAACTTCTCTTCTGGATTTAGGAACAGGAAGCGGAGCTATCGCTTTAGCCATTGCATCAGAACGTCAGTATTGCCGGATTATTGCAACCGATGTTAGTCAGGCAGCATTAAATATCGCTGAAAAAAATGCTCAAAAAACAAAGTCAGCTAATGTGACTTTTCTTCAATCTGACTGGTTTGACGGCATTAAACAGCAGGGTTTAGATGCAAAGGGTCTAAAGTTTGATTTTATTGTCTGCAATCCTCCTTATATTGCAGAAGATGATCCGCTTGTGGAAGAAAATGTTCGAAAATATGAACCCTCAGGTGCTTTATTTTCCAGCCATAATGGACTTGATGACATTCACCGGATTATCCAGCAGCTGTCGAACTACTTAAATCCCGGCGGCTGGATTTTATTTGAACATGGTTATAAACAAAGCAATGCAGTACAAGCCTTATTAAAGAAGTATGCATTTACAAACATTAATACTATTAATGATCTTAATCAGCAGCCTAGAGTGACTCTCGGACAGTTTTTATAAACAAACCGTTATCCACTATACCATACTGGGTTTACCCTATTATGGCAGGGTTTCTTGCAATTTGTTTTTTCCATTTCTAGTCATAAAATAGTCATTGTTAAACATAATTATTAAGGGGTTATTAATATGAGTCAACAGAATATTAAGCGCCGTGAAATTCGCTTTTGCTCTCTTCATGCAGATCCCAACCAGGCTCATTCTGCAGTTTTTATTATCAATGATCTGAAGGGCATTATTATATCCCACGCACTGGATAATAACCGTATCCAGCTTGCTTATGATCTCGGACAAACCACTCTGGAAGAAATTGAGGGAATTCTGCGCAATGAAGGATTTCATTTAGATAATTCCATCCTGTCAAAAATCAAACGCAGTATTATTCATTATTGTGAAGAAACCTGTCAGGAAAATTCCAAAGATGAACAGCTTATCAAAGAAGTTCATGATAAGCACACGGGTGATATTATTTATTTACGGCCTAAAAAGAAAAAACTTTGCGACTGTAAGGATCAACGCTCAGAACACTGGCGTCAATATCTTTAAATTAGTACCCTTTAGTATTTTTTTCTATCCATCTATCCTGTCCATCATTTAACTGCTCTTTTTTCCAGAAGGGAGCTTTGGATTTTAAGTCTTCCATAATTTCCCGGCAAGCTTCAAAAGCCTGTTTTCGATGTGCAGTCCAGACAGCCACCAGCACTATAGGCTCATTGGGTTTGATAGCACCCACCCGATGCACCACTAATGTTTCCAGCAAATGATATTCACCTGTTGCCTGTTGACAGATATGTTCAAGATGCCGTTCAGTCATATCGGGATAATGTTCCAGGAACATTTCTGTCACATTATCTCCTTCATTAAAATCACGCATAGTACCAACAAAGACGGCCGTTGCACCATATTGTCCCTCTAGATGAGACATACCTCGCTGATATTCTTCCAGCACTGCCCAGGGTTCAAAAGCTTCAGAATTAATAATAATAGTCATCATCAACCTCCTGTCACTGGTGGGAAAAAGGCA
>DAOVUE010000198.1 GCA_030632745.1 Pseudomonadota bacterium
TTATAACAGGCTTTGATCCCGGTTTCATTCTCTTTATTATTCTGATAGCCGATATCTCCCATACGCAATGAAGTCGCATAGGGTTCGTAGTAAGTACTTTTATCAAATTCTTCCAGTGTCGCTGCACCACCCTGTACAAAAGATTTACACACAGCAGGGGAAGCGCCAAAAAGATAAGGAACCAGCCAGCCCAGCCGCTGACTATTACGAATCAAATCAAAATAACGTGTATTAATGAAGTCCTGCAAAGCATATTGATTGCCTGCCGCCTGCCCTTCTGTTTCCTGTCTTTCTATTTCCAGCAGCAGCGGCCAAAAGGATTCAGCGATGGATAAATTGAAATGCACTCCGGCAATCACCTGCATCACCCTGCCATAGCGATGTCCCAGACCTCTGCGATAAACGGTTTTCATCGTACCCGCATTAGATTTTCCGAATTGTGCTAAAGGAATACTGGATTCACCTGCAACAACACAGGGCATACTGGTTGCCCAAAGAATTTCATTGTGTAAATTTTTATAAACAAATTTCTGAGTGTTTTGTAAAAAACTCAAAACATCATTAATTTTTGCAAAAGGCGGTGTGATAAATTCACTCAGGGCTTCAGAATAATCCGTGGTAATATAAGGATGAGTTAAAGCTGCACCCAGAGCTTTCGGATGAGGTGTTTGCGCAATACCGCCGGACGTATTAACTCTAAGGCTTTCTTTTTCAATCCCAATCAGATTTTCCTTTAGTAGACTGGAATCCGATTGCCCTGATAAGGCAGCAACACGCTTTCTGAGAATATGATATTTTTGCATTTAAACTATTATTAGTGTCATAGAATAGAAGCTGTTGTTAGTGAGCAAACCAATACTCCCGTTCAGGGAACAATTCTTCCACTATGACTGCCGCTGGTGTCTGATAATCCAATTGAGTGTTTGCATCTGATGTTTCAGAATGCCTCTGAGACTGCTCATTTTCTCCTGTTTCGTTGAGCTTATTATATTGTATTCCCTGAATATTTTGAGCTAAGCTATTGTGTCTGGATTCAGTCTGATCTAAGTTATCCAGAATAACCGGTTTATAATCTTTATTTGCATTATTAGCTTCAACCCCACTGCGCTCAACCGAATTGAGCATGTCTCCAAGATGGATTTCCTGAATAAAGGTATTTTTATCACCGGAATAAATAATTTTATAGATTAAGCGATCGTACTCCAGCTGCATCAAATTAACTGTTTTAACCGTCGCCAGATTATTCAAATAATCATCCAGCATTTGATATCCTTTAAAATCCCGGACGTTATTAATTTGAATCAAAATGCCCTCATTGTCCTCAGCATCATTGACCTGAGTAAATTGCTGAGCAAGTTTATCCACCAGTCTATCGATACCTGAAGATAAAACATAGGATCTATTTGCATGTCGAATTGTCCAGGAATCACTTTGTCCCAGTAATAATAAATTCCAGCGGCTGATCCACAAACCACTTTTATCCTGAAACAAACGCAGAGTCACCGTTGATTGTGCCTGATAACGTCTTGATGCCAATAAAATGGTATCAGTAAAGTTACCCCATATATCATTAACAGAAATGTTATTGTTATCTTGTAAATCATAAAACGGAAACATCAGTGCAATACCACGCTGCTTTGCCTGCCGTTCCAGAGTTTTATAGACTCCCGGGCCTTCGAACTGACTCAGCATAGTACGTTTTCCTCTCACCTCCTGAGAAAGCCAGATCAATGTTGTTGGCCTGGTTTTTCCCCAAACAGGTAAGTGTGCGTCCTTTAATAAAATATCAATTGTGGTGGAATTAAATCGCACCCAAAACCACTTTTCCTTGTGCTGCTCAATATTTTTAGCAGCAGAGCTTTGATTTTCCGCACTGGAAACCGCAATCGCAGCGTCTACACTGTCTTTATAATCATATCTAAATTGTGATACAGCATCTTTAGACTTTTTTAACATTGACTTATAAGCAGCTGATTTCGTTACATCGGAACGACCGGAAACTTTGATCAGAACCTGAGTAAATGCTTTAGCAATTAATTCATTTTCTGATTGTTCAGTTGCGGCTAAAACACGGGCTTCATACAATGCATCAAGATTTTCTGCATCACTATTTTGTGCAAAAAAAGTACCTGCGAACAACAAACTAATTAACAGAAGATAAGTAAAACCATGGATATGAAATGGCTCTTTAGGCCATAGAAAGAAATTGAGGCTTATAGAACTAATATTATATCGATTATATTTCAATGCGTTACATTCTCTAGTTAATTTACTTTGACAAGAATCTATAGAAGATATAATACCAAAAAAAGACTTAATAGTATAACCTAATACTTGATTGATAAGCTTACTTGAATTCAGGTAATGAAATTTTACAACAAAACAAGTATACTAGCTCTGTTTAAAAAATTCGTCATTTTTACTCCCATTTTTACTTCCAATTTTACTCCCATTTTTACTATAGAGTAGATAGTCTGAGGAATACAAAGCAATATGCAGCGTGCTCATGTTAATCAATTTCGACTCATTATTTTAGTTATTTTTATCAGTTTTTTTTCCAATGGTTGTTCCTTAATTGAATCCTGGTTACCTGAGAAACATGATGAAACAAAAGGCTGGTCGGCCAGTAAGTTATATGCTGAAGCAAAGGCCTATCTTGCAAGCGGTGAATATAAATCAGCTATTGAGTTTTATGAAAAATTAGAAGCTCGTTATCCTCATGGCGCTTATGCACAGCAGGCACAGCTTGAAACTGCTTATGCCTATTATAAATTTGAAGAACCTGAGTCAGCAATTGCCGCCGCTGACCGTTTTATCAAATTACATCCTCGTCATGCTAATGTTGATTATGCCTACTATTTACGAGGATTAGCAACATTTCCAGCGCGCAAGAGTATTTTTGAATTTGTATTTCCTCAGGATGAATCCAAACGGGATCCTAACTCATCTCTTGAATCTTTTAATCATTTTGAACAGTTAGTGAAAAAATTTCCAGACAGTAAATATACAGCAGATGCTCTGATCAGAATGCGTTATTTGCGCAACAAAATATCCAAACATGAGCTGCATGTTGCAGAATATTATATGAAGGTAGGTGCTTATATAGCAGCAGCTGATCGTGCCTCTTTTGTGGTTGAACATTATCAGCAAACACCGGCAGTCAGTGAAGCACTCCTTCTTATGGTAGAAGCCTACACCAAAATGGATCAACCCAGATTAGCTCAGGATGCTCAAAGAGTCTACGACTTCAATGAGCAAAAATTTCATGAAAAAGTTTTCTATGAAGAAGACAGCGTAATACCCGGAATGCCGGACTGGATGAAAATCTAAGGCCTAAGGGCCGTGGAAAATTTATTATTTCCAAGGCCCTAACTGTTTTAACTAATAGTTTGTAAACTAAAATCTTAGATTGCCTCTCTATCCTGTTCGCCGGTACGGATGCGAATGACTTTTTCTATTGCAGAAACAAATATTTTACCATCTCCGATTTTACCTGTTCTGGCAGCATCTGTAATGACTTCAAGACAGCGATCCAGAATATCCTCCTGAACAACAATTTCTAATTTTACTTTGGGCAAAAAATCAATCACATATTCAGCGCCACGATAAAGCTCCGTATGCCCTTTTTGACGACCAAAGCCCTTAACTTCGGTTGCAGTCATGCCTGTTACACCAATATCGGACAAGGCTTCACGAACATCATCTAATTTAAAGGGTTTAATTATTGCTTCAACTTTTTTCATTTATTTTGTTCCCTGATTCAAATTCTGCGGCTGCTTTTGTATCAATAAATTTATAATTTTTATTAGTACTTTTCATTATCGCTATAGTACATTAATTTAAACTTATTGGATACTCTATGCATCTCCAGAACTATAATGATAAACTAAACCTGTAATTTTGCAATTGGCGCGATAAACCCCATTATGGAGATAAACTTTTTGGATGCCCGAACTATTATACAAGAAATGAAAGTCTTGCCTGAAATCAATGTACAGTATGAAATTCAAAGACGTATAGAGTTTATTCAAAATCAGCTCAGGCAATCTACCTTAAAAAACCTGATACTGGGCATCAGCGGCGGTATTGATTCAAGCACCTGTGGACGACTGGCACAATTAGCCATTGAGGATCTCAATACAAAAAAAACGGGGGGACAATATCAGTTCTATACCGTACGGCTTCCTCATGATATTCAGGCCGATGAGGAAGATGCTCAAGTGTCTCTGGATTTTATCCACTCAGATCATAATCTGACGGTTAACATTAAAGCAGGTACTGATGGCATTCATCAGGCAACATTAGACAGTCTTAGTAATGAAGGCTTATTAACACGATCTGAATCTGCTATGGATTTTGCCAAAGGTAATGTCAAAGCAAGAACCCGTATGATCATACAATTTGAACTTGCTGGACTTTTAGGCGGCCTGGTTCTTGGTACGGATCATTCTGCTGAAAATGTGACCGGGTTTTATACTAAATTTGGCGATGGTGCCTGTGATCTGGCCCCCCTGTTCGGTTTAAATAA
>DAOVUE010000162.1 GCA_030632745.1 Pseudomonadota bacterium
CGAATATGACCTCGATTGCGTGAAGAAAATCCATAGATAGCAAATTGATCACCGGTATTGCGCAGACTTTCACTGAATAAAAACAAAGTATCGCGGATAACATCAATGATACGGGCTTCATCCGATAACCAGGAGTCTGTGGATAATGAAAAATCTGCCAGCAGCAGACAGGATAAATCACGTTCACTGCTGCGTAATTGCTGATAGAGATCGGGCTGCTCTACCTTGTGCCCGCTATAACGTTCACCCATATAATTAATATAAGCATCTAAATCCAGCTCATTACCTTCACTCTGATGTCGATGCCAGATTCGTTTACTGGTCAGGGCTTCTAATTGCTGACGTAATTTCTTTGCTGTGCGACGCAGTCTTTCGGGTAATTCCCCCTTATCACCTGTAATATGCACATAGTTAACTACGGAACAATAATCCTGCAGCAGAGTCTGTTTTTTATAATCCCACTCAGGCAGCATCACATCACTTTCAAAGATCACTTCATCTTCTGAATCTGCAGGTAAATCCAGATCAAATTTAACCTTACCACCTTTTGTATGACTATTGTCACGAGCAATAGATAAAAAGTCCATATCATCAGCATTTTTATCTGCACTATCCTGATCATCTTCATCGTCTTCATCTGTCATGCGATCAACATTTACAAACTCACTCAAACCAAAAATAGTATCAAAGCGATAAGCAAAGAAGCCGCTTTTACCATCAGGCATATCTACCCGTTCTGCATTGCGGCGCTTATTCTGCTTTTTATTTTTTTTATTTTTAGGTTTTGATGAAGATTCATCGTCTTCATCATCACTTTCTTCCTGCTGTTTCTTTTTTCTGGAGAGATCCGTTACTTCAGGCGGATTGGGATGCGGCCAGAGAATAACTGATTTGGGAGCATGTAGACTGGTGGGTAATTGATGAATACTACCCGGTTTTTTTAATGCCTGTGCTATAGCCGCTTCCTGGGTCTGTTCCTGCTCACTATAGTTTTCGTCTATTTGACGTGTCGGCAGATAGGCTGTCACCAGACGTTCATAACGGGACTGTAAACCGGGAAATCGTTGTAAAACTTCTAAGGTTAAGCTTTGGCTATAAGTAAACCAGCTCTGCAGGCCACGTTCTCTGGCGGAAGGATTTTCCAGACATTGTGCATTAATAGCGGCCAGCCAGTAGTATAGATCTTTATTCAGCTCAGAGTCCGGGAAGACATTGATCTGTTTGGGTAGGTGCAGTGTTTCTTCATCCTGCCAGCTTAATTCAACATACTTACCTGTGCCTGCTACGCAATGTTTCCAATTACGTTTAGCATAATGCTGGGTGGCTATTGATTCTACTATGCGCAAACCACCATCACCGCCCAGAGCACGAAAGAAAATTCCCAAAGGTTTGCTGATATCAGATAAAGCCACTGTGGCCTGCTTATAACTTCGATCCGATACCGAAGTAATCAGCCTGTCCCATAGTTGTCCGACATGTTCTTCCACATTAAATACTCTTTATTGACACAATTAGCAGTTCGGTGTCGGAGTCAAATGGCATAAGTCATTTGACTCCGACACCTATTCCATTTACCGACCAAAGGAAGCATAGACTACTTCCATCAGCGCACTCACCACGTCTTCTTCATCACTTAAGGGTTCAATTAAACCTGCCAGGCAAGCCTCTACCGGATCAAAACCCGACTTAATGAGTCGTGCGGTATAAACCAGCAGACGTGTACTGGCACCTTCCTCCAGGTCATGATCTTTTAACTCACGCAATGCATTAGCCATTGAAACTAATTTTTTGGCGATCAGTGCATCAACACCCGTTTCTTTCTCAACAACCATTTGTTCCTGAGCAGGTTTAAGATAATTAAAGCTCATGGAAATAAAACGCTGTCGGGTACTGGGTTTTAAACCCTTCATCATACTCTGATAACCGGGATTATAGGAAACCACCAGCATAAAATTATCAGGAGCATGCAGTGTTTCACCGGTTCGATCAATAGGTAAGATACGGCGATCATCGGTTAAAGGATGTATCACTACAGTCGTATCTTTACGAGCTTCAACCACTTCATCCAGATAGCAGATACCACCGTCACGCACAGCCCGGGTTAAGGGTCCGTCATTCCAGATAGTTTGTCCGTCACCAATTAAATATCGCCCCACTATATCAGAGGCGGTTAAGTCATCATGACAGGAAACCGTGTGCAGTGGAATATTTAAACGGGCGGCCATATGAGCAATAAAACGTGTTTTACCACTCCCCGTCGGACCTTTTAAAAGCACGGGCAACTGGTTATTAAAGGCATGTTCAAAGAGTGATTCTTCATTTCCCTGAGGAGAATAAAAAGGTATTTCTATTGCAGCTTGTGCTTCTGTGGTCATTATTATCGACATCTCTTTATTGAAGTAGATTTAACTGATTTATCAGAATTATACACTAGATAGATAATAGCCTGTAAAAATAATTCCCGGTATAACATACACAAAACCCAGCATGGCCAGACGCCAGAAACCTCTGACATTTTTCAACCCCATATAATGATCAATAATTAATTGTCCTTTAAGCATCACCATCAGCAATATAAAACCAACAAAGTAATAACCTGATAATTCCAGATAACCAATATAGGCTGTGATTAATGTAGAGACGATGAGTACTACCCATATAATGAACAATGTTTTAGTTGAAGCAAATCTACTTGGAGTCATAGCAATTATCCTTTTTAATTCATCTGATTTTGATTTAGTGCAGCTCAACGAATGATATAGACCAGAGGAAAAAGAACAATCCAGAGCAAGTCAACCATGTGCCAATAGGAGGCTCCTGTTTCTAAATCCTGGTGCTCTTCAGAACTATACTTTCCTTTTCTTAAATAATAATAAATTATTCCCAGTATTATCATACCCAACATAACATGCATAAAATGAAAAAAAGTCAGTGAAATATAAAAACTATAGAAGGTATTAGTGCTCAAATGGATCCCCGCACCAAAAACATGTGAATATTCCCAGATTTTAACACCTACAAAGACCGCACCCATCAGCAAAGCAAGCAATAACATATTGCCTGTACGCTGAATATTTCCCAGTCGTACAGCATGAATACTCAATGCCACAAAATAACTGCTGGTGATTAAAGCAATGGTGTTGATAACACCGCCAATACGATGCAGCTCCAGTTGATATTCATTAAACAACTCAACATTATTACTGCGGACAAAGACATAAACAATAAAAAACACACCAAAAACCAGCATTTCTGCCATAATCACAAACCAGATCGCCAGATCGCCGGGTAAGGGGTCTTTATTAGCAACGATTTTATTTTCAATTACAGACCTTTCACTTACAGATCCTTCTCTTGCAGACCCTTCTCTTGCAGACATAGTACAAACCTTTTTGTGTTGATTTGAAAATTAAACTCATTATATTGAAAAACAGTTTCTTTTATATGCAATATAAATCACATATAAGCAACATTCAATATTGTCCTGAAAAATGGCAAAAAAAAGGCCGGGGTTAATAAAACCCCGGCCCCCTTCTGTGCTATAAAAAGCTGTCTGCAAAAAGCTATTAAATAAATAATAGCCAACAACTAAGCATTAAGCTGTAGCCTTTGCTTCTGCACCTTCGCTATCAGCAAAGAAACTATAGATATAAATTCCCAGTCCAATGAGGAAGAAGATACCTGCAATTTCACGCATCATATAGAATATTTCCAGTTTGCTTTGTACTTCCATAAAGCCCATTGGATTGTCTGTATAACGCTGCAGCCAGACCTGTAGTACGCCGGCAGCGGTCAGGAATAAGGTAATAAACACCATTGAGATGGTCATTAACCAGAAAGACCACATCTCAATAACCTGTGCTTTATTACTATTCGCTGCCCGTCCGCGCATCAGCGGCATGGCATAGGAAATAACCGCCAGGACTATCATCACATAGGCTCCGTAGAAGGCCATGTGTCCATGAGCTGCTGTTATCTGTGTTCCGTGTGTGTAGTAGTTCACTGGCGCTAAGGTATGGATAAAGCCCCATACACCGGCACCCAGGAACGCCATTACTGCGGTACCTTCAGCCCAAAGCAATGCAACCTTGTTAGGATGCTCACGACGACGCTGGTTCACCATATTAAAGGTATATAACACCATCATGAAAAATGGAATAGGCTCCATGGCTGAGAAGATGGAACCCCACCACTGCCAGTACTCAGGAGTACCAATCCAGTAGTAGTGATGACCCATTCCTATCAGACCGGTGATCAGACTCATGGCGATAATAACGTATAACCATTTTTCAATAATTTCACGGTCAACACCGGTGGTCTTGATTAATACGAAGGCCAGCATAGCACCCATAATTAATTCCCATACGCCTTCAACCCACAGGTGAACAACCCACCACCACCAGAATTTGTCTTCAATCAGGTTATGAGGATTAACAAATGCGAATAAGAAGAATACCGCCAGGCCCACTAAACCAAGGAACATGATTAAGCTGATAACGGTTTTACGACCTTTCAGTATGGTCATACCGATATTAAACAGGAAGCCCAGGACAACGACCACAATACCAATTTTGGTGATCGTGGGCTGTTCGAGAAACTCCCGTCCCATGGTCGGCAACAGGTCATTCATCGTCAGCTCGGCCAGGGCAGCATAAGGGACTAATAAATAAGCCAGAATGGTTGCAGCACCTGCCGCCAGGAAGACCCAGAACAGAATAATAGCCAGCACAGGGCTGAATAATTCAGTTTCAGATTCTTCCGGGATCAGGTAATACGCGGCACCCATAAAACCAAACAGCAGCCACACAATCAATAGATTGGTGTGCACCATACGGGCAACGTTAAATGGAATAGCAGGGAATAAGAAATCTCCCCAGATGTACTGTGCTCCCAGCACCGTACCAAATAGAATTTGACCTAAAAACAGGCCGATAGCAGCGATAAAATAAAGCTTCGCGACGGATTGTGATTGATATTGCATAATTGCTCCTTAACCTTGAATGTTTGGCGGCCAGTTAGCCGTGTTGACTTCAGAGGTCCATTTCAGGAACTCGGCAACGCCTTGCAGCTC
>DAOVUE010000323.1 GCA_030632745.1 Pseudomonadota bacterium
ACTTGCAAATAGTTGGCCTACCCGTTAGGTGTCGGAGTCAAATGGCACACCGCCTGGATGTTTACCTCGGTGCCCCTTGAAAGCATTAAACTCAGTACTAATGCCATTTGACTCCGACACCTATTTATAAAAAATTGTCAGCCGGGCAGCTGTAAACGCTTTACTATCCTGTCGTGCAATAAATGCTGCTCAATAATTTCATCCAGATCTTCTTCATCGACAAAGGTATACCATACAGCTTCCGGATAAATCACAACCACTGGGCCTTCAGTGCATCGCCCCAGACATCCGGCACTGCTGATACGAAGCTGGTTTTCACCATGAATACCCAGTTCTTTACACTTGTTTTTTACATATTTTCTCATTGCGCGGGTATTAAAACGCTGACAACACTGACTGCCGTCATCACGTTCATTAGTACAGAAAAAAACATGTTTTGAATAATAGGACATATTTACCTCTTATCTAACATGAAATTGACGACTGTCATATTTGCTTTCGTATGTTAGCAAAATGACAGCGGAAAATTTCATTTGGCTGAGGGCTCTCTTATAAATAGATAAAAGGGGCTCTCAAAATGATATGATAACAAAAATTAAAGCGGATTATTATTCTTGTCTATTCAGCACACTCTTTCACAACTGACGAATCAATGCGTTTTATGCGGTCTCTGTGCACCTCATTGTCCAACTTATCACTTATTTCATAGCGAAAATGAGTCTCCAAGAGGACGTATTTCTTTACTTAAAGCCTTAGCAGAAGAGCAGCTGCAGCTCAGTGATGATCCGGCTAATGACTTCGTGGAATCAATTAATCATTGCCTGACTTGTCGTGCCTGTGAAAAGATGTGCCCTTCACAGGTTAAATACTCTAGCATCATAAACTTAGGTAGAAAATTAATTGCCTCAAAACTCAGGGAGAATCATTCATTAATCAGACAGCCTCTGCTGCAAAAGCTGACTGAAAAACTGCTTTTGACTCCGTTGCTGCACCCGTTGATTAAACAGGCCTGTAAAATATCTGCACCTGTTCACACTCTATTGAGAAATAATCATTCATCTATAGCGGGCTTTATCACAGAAATTAACGCCGGCAGCAATCGCTCTTCTTTAAAACAAAATTACTTAATACCTGAAGCGAAAGGACAGGTTGTTTTATTTAAAGGATGCAGTGGTGATTTATTTGAACAGCAAAGTCTTATTGACAGTATTAAGCTGCTGAACGCCTGCCAGTTTAATGTAATAATTCCACCCGAACAGAATTGCTGTGGTGCTGTTAAATTACGCCATGGTGATCTGCAGGGTATGCTGTCCCTGGCACAAAAAAACATTAATACTTTCTCCGCCTATCTGTCCCGGGAACCTTCTACAGACCAATTAAACACCCGGGCCATTATTTCTATCAGCAATAGCTGTTCCGGACAGCTGAAAGAATATGACTCTCTTGCTGTTTTCAGGGAAGCAATAGAGCCTCCCATTGCACAGAAAAAAGAGGTACAGGAAAAAAGGGTACAGGAAAAAGAGCATCAACAGGCTCAAGCTGAGCTGTTTTCACATAAAGTCTCTGATATTATTGCATTTTTACATGAGGCCTTAAAAACCCGTCAGATTAAATTCAAACCTTTAGCAGAGGAAGTCGCAATTCATACTTCCTGCAGCTTAAAAAATGTTCTCAAACAAGAATCACTACTCTATGAATTATTAGACTATATTCCCGGCATCAGGCTTACAAAACTCAATAGCCAGTATTGCTGTGGTGCTGCCGGCAGTTATATGCTGCAATATCCACAACTATCAAAACAGCTGTTAAGCAATAAAATGGATGATATAATGCAAACAAATTGTGGTATTATTGTTTCTTCTAATATCGGCTGTACATTACATTTTAAACAAGGCTTAAACAAACGTGTCCAGCAGCGCAGTCAAAAAATTGAAGTCATACACCCTGTTAGTTTACTGGCTCGCCAGTTAGATTTTAAGCCTACGATTAACTATAATAACCTGGAACCTGCCTGAAAATGTTATCAAAAAACCGCCAGTTTTCACCTCTTGATCATTTCCTTATCAATATTGATACTGGAATCCGTACTCTATTCGGTGCCCCGGATATCACCGAAAGAGAAAATCCATCTGCCGCAAAGCCTGAAGCTGAGCTGAGTGATAGTGATAAGAAATTAGCCGGCCGCCTGATGCGTATCAACCATGCCGGTGAAGTCGCTGCACAGGGGCTTTATCAGGGCCAGGCTCTGACAGCAAAATTACCCGAAATTCGTCAGCAGATGGAACGCGCGGCTCAGGAAGAAAATGATCATTTAAACTGGTGTGAAAATCGCTGTAAAGAATTAGAGACTCATGTGAGTTATTTAAACCCGTTGTGGTATTTAGGTTCTTTAACGATGGGGGCAATTGCCGGAAAAATGGGCGATAAATGGAGTCTGGGATTTGTAGCAGAGACAGAACATCAGGTAGTACGCCATCTGGACAGTCATTTATCACAATTATCAGCTGAAGATCACAAAAGTCGGGCCATATTAGAACAAATGAAAGAAGATGAATTACGCCATGCGGTAATAGCAAAAGAGGCCGGCGGGGCTGATTTACCGCCAGCAGTTAAACTGGCAATGAAAACCACCTCTAAAGTGATGACCCGCGGAGCATATTATTTATAGCGGTATAATCATCATTCCTAATGTCTATATTAATAAAGTCTGATACAATGAACCTTTACAGATTTAATTATTTATTGACAATTCAAGGTTAAAAATAAAAGTTGTATGAAAAGACAAAACTCATTTAATCGCGAAGAACTATTGCAGTGCGGCCGTGGAGAGATGTTTGGGCCCGGTAATGCTCAGTTGCCCTTGCCTAATATGCTGATGATCGACAGGATTGTTGAAATTAATGAAGACGGTGGTTCTTATGGTAAGGGTGAAATCATTGCTGAATTAGATATCAAACCGGATTTATGGTTTTTTGACTGTCATTTTCAGGGTGATCCGGTCATGCCCGGCTGTCTCGGTCTTGATGCCGTGTGGCAGTTAATTGGTTTTCATCTCGGCTGGCTGGGAAATCCCGGTCGCGGTCGTGCTTTGGGTGTTGGTGAAGTCAAATTTACCGGACAGGTTTTACCCTCCGCTAAAAAAGTCACTTACAAAATCAATTTAAAACGAGTGATTACACGTCGTCTTATTATGGGTGTCGGTGACGCCGCCATGTTCGTTGACGATAAAGAAATATACACCATGAAAGATCTTAAAGTCGGCCTATTTACATCTAC
>DAOVUE010000329.1 GCA_030632745.1 Pseudomonadota bacterium
ACTTGCAAACCCCCCTCCGCCCCACTTTAAAAAAGCCGGAAGCTACGAGCAGTTTTGCAATGTATGTCTATAGAAACAAAAAAGCCGAACTCATGCAGTTCGGCTTTTCTGATGACTCATTAATTAGCCTCAAAGACTGCACCAGCTATTTTCAAAAGATCTAGCCAAGTGCTTTAATTTTAGCGTTCAAGCGACTCTTATGACGAGCAGCCTTATTTTTGTGAATAAGGCCCTTACTAACCAGGCTGTCAATGATAGGTACTGCTGATTTAAATGCACTTGCAGCAGACTCTTTATCACCTGCATCAATGGCATAAACTGTATTTTTTAATGCTGTACGAAATTCTGAACGTTTAGCAACATTTCTTGTACGACGCTTTACTGCCTGACGTGCACGTTTTTTAGCTTGAGCTGTATTGGCCAATGTCTTCTCCTGAAGTTTTTGAATTCTGTTTATTAATCTTATTGGGCTAATTTTTAAAGCAGGAAATTATCCGATATTTTGAGCAAAAGATCAAGATATTAAACAATTATTTTGCTACGTTATTTGTAACTTCTCAATTAGTCCGTGCAACTATTCTCTATTAACGTCATTCCCGAAGTCTTTTATCGGGAATCTATTGCTAAAAATGGATCCCCGATAAAAGACTTCGGGGATGACGATATGTAATAGGTTAGTCACGGACTTATTGAGAAGTTACCGTTATTTCTTAAACAACCAATAAATTATCCCGATGTATCAATTCAGGTTCATCAACATAGCCTAAGATAGTGAAGATTTCACTGCTGGCATGGCCCATTATTTTATTCGCCTCATCACTATTGTAGTTGCTGAGTCCACGGGCAATTTCCTGTTGCTGTTCATCTAAACAGACCACCATATCACCCCGGGCAAAACGGCCTTTGACCTGTTTCACACCTACCGCCAGAAGACTGGAACCTTTACGTTTCAGAACGTCTGCTGCTCCCTGATCCAGAATCAGTTCACCTTTCATCACCAGGTGCCCTGCCAGCCATTGTTTTCTGGCTACCAGAGGCTCCTGATTAGCCATCAGCAGGGTACCCACTGCATCACCCTGATAAATTTTATTTAATACTGCCTGCTCACGGCCTGATGCAATAATAGTTGCGGCGCCGGAACGTGCGGCTAAACGAGCGGCTCTGAGCTTGGTGGCCATGCCGCCGCGGCCAAGATTACCTTTACTGTCTCCCGCCATACTATCCAATGCAGTATCCAGCGCATTGGCTTCATGCAGCAGCTTTGCAGAAGTATTTTGTCTTGGATCACTATCAAACAGACCCTGTTGATCGGTTAAAATAACCAGCAGATCGGCATCAATTAAATTGGCAACCAGTGCCGCCAGAGTATCATTATCACCAAAACAGATTTCATCCGTCACCACAGTATCATTTTCATTGACTACGGGAACTATTCCCAGAGTAATGAGTTTTAATAATACCGAGCGGGCATTTAAATAGCGGGTCCGATTGGACAGGTCATCATGGGTTAAAAGTATTTGAGCCGTATGAATAGCATGTTTTTGAAATTGAGATTCATAGGCCTGAACCAGGCCCATCTGCCCTACTGCAGCTGCTGCCTGTAATTTATACAGAGAATCCGGACGCTTATTCCAGCCCATTCTCTTCATACCTTCAGCCACTGCGCCGGAAGAGACTAAAACAATTTCAATACGGCTGTGATCTGCTCCCTGATGCATCAGATCAGCCATTTGTTTTACCCACAGAACAATAGCATCATAGTCCAGACCATTGCCATCATTAGTCAATAAAGCACTGCCGATTTTCACCACCCAGCGACGGGTATTACACAAATCATGTCGATTTTTGATAGTCACTTGGTAATTTTACCCGTCACCGCATCATAAGTACCACTGCTGATTTGTTCATAATCATCTTCTGGCTGATCTTCAGCTGACAGGCCATTAGACTCTTCACCGGCCTGAGCCTTAGCTTCAAGATGATCCATAATTGCAAAACAAAGCTCCCGTGTACCTTGCTTATTCATGGCTGAAATTTGAAATACGGGTCCCTTCCAGTCCAGCGTCTGTACAATATTCTGACATTCTTCATCACGCACGTCTTCAGACAGGAGATCGGTTTTATTAATCACCAGCCAGCGTTCTTTTTTGACCAGAGCATCACTGAATTTTTCCAGTTCTTTTTCAATGGCTCTAAAGCTGTTCACAGGTGAGCTGCCGTCATAAGGATTGATATCAACAAAATGAAGTAATAAACCGGTACGGGAGATATGTTTTAAAAATCGTATGCCCAGTCCGGCACCCTCTGCCGCACCCTCAATAACACCGGGAATATCCGCTACCACAAAACTGCGATGAGGAACTACGCTGACAACACCTAAATTAGGAACTAATGTAGTAAAGGGATAGTCAGCCACTTTAGGTTTTGCTTGTGAAATGGCACGAATAAAAGTAGATTTTCCGGCATTAGGCATACCCAATAAACCCACATCAGCCAATACTTTTAATTCTAATAACAATTCCCGTCGTTCAGCAGGTGTGCCCAGGCTACTTTGTCTCGGAGCACGGTTTACACTGCTTTTAAAACGTGTATTACCCAGACCATGAAATCCTCCACGAGCCACCATCAGGATTTGGCCCGCTTCAGTTAAATCACCTAAAATTTCATCGGTATCAAGATTTTTAACCAGTGTACCCACAGGGACATCGACATACAAATCATCACCACCATGGCCGGTTTTTTCTTTGCCCTGCCCGGCTTTACCATTTTTGGCTTTATAAAAACGTGATTGGCGAAAATCAGCTAAAGTATTCAAGCTTTCACTAGCCCGCAAGAAAACAGAACCGCCATCGCCTCCGTCACCACCATCCGGGCCGCCAAATGGAATATATTTTTCACGGCGAAAGCTCACTATTCCCCTGCCGCCCTGACCTGATTCAACTTTTACAGTTGCTTCATCTATAAATTTCATTTGTACATTCCATCATCACGCATAAAAAAAAAGGCTCCTCCAGAAGCTGGAAGAGCCTTTCACGTTAGCTTTACTTAGGGACTTGGCATTTATTAAAGTACCAACCTTGCTGGTTTATTTTACGCAATTTTGGTACTTTAATTTCTGCCAAGCCCCTTACATAGGCAAGTATAGGCTAACTCATTTCAGCAAAATTTA
>DAOVUE010000057.1 GCA_030632745.1 Pseudomonadota bacterium
CACTCCCGGCGGATCAAAATTTTGTATTTGATGCAATACCGCTTCAACTTCATCGCTGTCTATTTCATCTTCAGGAGAAAATGATTCTAATAATTCTTCTACAGACTGGGTAAGATAGCCTGATTCGTCAATGGTATCAATAATTGCATCGGCAATCATTCTGTCTGAATCACTAAAAGGACTCATTTCCATCTGCCAGATAAGATGTTCCTTCAGACTGTCTTCAGTTTTACCATTATTTTCAAATAAATTACTATCATCACCACTCCAGGGATTTGTATTGCTTTGCCCTGCTGTATATGAAGTGCTATTATCATATTCATCTTCCCAACTGGAATCTGTTGCAAGTTCTTCGGGAATATCATTTTGAGTATTTTCAAAATCAACCTGCTCAGATTTTATTTCTTTATTGAAATCATCTTCAGCTGAGTTTGTGTTTGAATCGCTATTGGCAGTGGCAGGTGCAGCAGCTTCTATTGTGGACTGTTCATTTTCGGCATCAGAGGTGTTTTTATTATCATTAGCCAGATCTTCATCAATTTCAAGCATCACATTGCTGTCTAATGCTTCCTGTATCTCCTGTTGGAGATCCAGACTGGATAATTGCAGCAGCTTGATAGCCTGCTGCAATTGAGGCGTCATTGTAAGTTGCTGGCCTAAGCGTAATTGAAGAGATTGTTTCATAAATTAAATTAACGATTACCTTTTTTACTTGCAAGTTACTTTCAAACTAATGTTCTCACAGCGACAGCGGCAAACAATATTTGCTGAGGGCTCTTATTTAACTCTATAGTTAGATAGTAGCTCAAAATACGTGCCATTGCAGTTGATTCTGATCAAATAAGTTGATTATTTTAACAGAATATAACTAATTTATTAATTATCAACTAGCTATCAATTAGTTATATTGTATTGTATTTTATTTTGCAGGAAATTTTATTGAACTAGATCTTAAAATTTTCACCTAAGTAAATACTCCGAACCTGTTTATTATTTAACAGCTGCTCAGGTGTTCCTTCTGCAATGACACTACCGTTATTCATTATATAAGCATGTTTACACACACTCAGTGTTTCTCTGACATTATGATCAGTAATCAAAACGCCTATATTTGTTTCAGTTAATTGCAGGATAATAGACTGGATATCATGCACTGAAATAGGATCAACACCGGCAAAGGGCTCATCTAGTAAGACAAAGTCGGGTTCCATTGACAATGTCCGCGCAATTTCAACCCGTCGTCGTTCTCCACCTGATAGGCTGATACCAATAGAATCACGAATATGAGAAATACTGAACTCATCCAGTAAACGTTCTAAATGAGCCTTTCTATCAGAGCCATTGAGATCTTTTCGCGTTTGCAAAATAGCCATGATATTTTCTGCTACTGTCAATTTTCTAAAAACAGAGGCTTCCTGAGGTAGATAACCAATGCCCTGCTGTGCCCGTTTATGAATGGGCTGATGAGTAATATCCTGCCCCTGACAGGTGATTTTTCCACTATCGCTATGGATTAAACCAACCACCATATAAAAGCTGGTAGTCTTTCCAGCACCATTAGGACCTAATAAGCCGACCACTTCTCCTTTCTGTACAGCAAAAGAAACATTGTTTACCACATGACGTGATTTGAATGTTTTATTTAAATTTTCAGCTCGTAATTCTAATTGAGAGTTTGACATATTGATTTTGTATTATTTATTTTTTCTAGGTTGAATGGTCACTCTTACACGATTACTTCCGGCAACAGGCTTACCCTGACTGTCTTTTTGACTGGTGGCAATAACGGTTTCTTTCTTTGTATCATAAATAATTTTATTACTGCTGAAAGTATCACCATCCTGCTGCACATGGGCTTTTTTCAGTAAATGAATTTTATCTTTTTTAAGATAGTAAATCATAGTCTCCGCTCTGGCTTTAAAATCCTGGGATTTTCCTTCAGGACGTTGTTTGAAGCTGGCTAATTTTTTATTACCCACTGCAACAGCCTTTTCTAATTCTTTAACATTATCATTATACAAGGTGAGTTTATCTGCTTTGATAACCATGCTGCCCTGGGTTAATATGACATTTCCAGTATAAACACTAACGCCGTTTAAATCATCAATATCAGCAGTATCCGCTTCTAATTCAATAGGCTGGTCTCGATCGCTTGCCAGTGCCATTGCTATTGAGGGGATAAGAAAGGGAATAATAAACAAAGCAGGAAGCAGCGGCTGCAATGCTTTTAAAAGTGTTATTTTTACAAAAGAATCGATTTTCATTATTGTAAGCCTGTTAGGGTTTTATTTGTTCGGTTTTTGACAGGTGTTTGCCTTTGACATTGTGCAATAAGATATAATGTTCAACATCTAAATAGGCTCGCATTCCCACTCCTGTAACAACACTGGTGTCGGTTGTGATTTTTATTTTTTCATCAGATTCAGCATATTCTTTATCAGGCCAGATGGTCAATTCAGGTGTTTTTAATTGTGAATATTGATTATACTCTGAGCGTTTACGAGTAATAATAGTATTACCTTTTAAAATAATGCGACTGCCATCATGATTGCTCCAGCCCTGCTCAGCGCTGATTAAAACGGGAGAACCCTCCTCTCGAAAAAACGTAATTCTGGGACTGGTTATTTCTGAATCTTCTTTACCGGGGTAATGAAAGAGTTTCTCCCCGACCACCTTACTTTTTGGCTTCCCCGTTTCACCATAATTTATAATATAAGCATTATTAACAAAGGTGTCAGCTACTTTTTTTTGATTATTTTGTTTTGGAAAGTCAATGTTGCTGTGACTGACTCCTGTTGTTTTCAGGACAGACCAGGTGATTAAGATAGAAATAATCGGGAAACTGATTAAAAAAATAAAGAGTTTTTTATCCATACCATTTTGTATCGACTAGGAGTTTTTATCCTAAATAATAAGAAAACTGTTCGTCCAGGGTGCCCTGAGCCTGCATCAGCAATTCACACACATCCCGAACAGCACCATGACCGCCCGTATGCTGTGTAACCCAGTCTGAATGGTCTTTTACTACATCATGGGCATCAGCTACGGCAATTGACAGGCCAACCTGTTTCATTACGGACAGGTCAACCAGGTCATCTCCGACATAAGCTGTTTGCTCTGGACTAAGTTTCAGCTGGTGACATAAATCTTTAAAAGCCTGTAGTTTATTCAATTGTCCCTGAAAAACTAAATCAATATTTAAATTTTTCATTCGATGTGTAACAACTTCTGAAGTTCTTGCTGTTATGACGGCAAGCGGGATACCGGAACGCTGTAACATCATAATACCCAGGCCATCTCTGGAATGAAAGGCCTTGTATTCCCGGCCTTTATTATCAAAAAAAAGCCCTCCATCAGTCATTACTCCATCAACATCGCAGATTAATAATTTTATCTTTTCGGCTTTAGCTGTTAGTTCAGCCCCGGCGATTATTTCCTGCATTGATGTGAGCTCCTAAAGACTTTGCTGATAGATAACAACCATATAGGCAATATAACATAATAATAACAGGCTCCCCTCAAGGCGGTTTATTTTACCTTTACCCCTAAACCCGTAAGCAAATATAAATAATAAGACAGACAGCACCATCATAACAGGGTAATCACGATCTAGCACGCTGGGCTCTAATATTGCACCGGTCATGATGCCGGGAATACCCAGTACACCCAGCAGATTGAACATATTAGAACCAATAATATTGCCGATAGCCATTTCGTGTTCATTTTTAAGGGCACTGGTAATGGATGCTGCCAGTTCCGGTAAACTGGTACCGATGGCAACAATGGTTAAACCAATGACTAAGTCGCTGACCTGGTATTCATGTGCAATATTAACAGCTCCCCAGACTAATAGACGGGAGCTTACTAATAGAATCACTAAACCAACAAGAAGCCATAAAAATGCCCTTGCTGTCGATATATCTGTGGGGATTTCTTCGGCAAATTCCTGTTCTAAAGGATCCTCATCTCTAGTGTGATTATTTTTTTTGTGACGACTCTCCTGTATGCCCATCAGAGTAATAAAAGTCATTAAGGCAAACATTCCCAGGATAAGAATATAACCATCAGTATGACTTAAAACCCCGTCCCATAGCAAAGCCCATACAATAATCATGATTAAGAACATGATGGGATATTCACGTTTAAGGATTTTTGAATTAACCATTAAGGGAGAAACGAGTGCTGTAATGCCCAGCACGAGAGCAATATTGGTAATATTCGAACCCAGAGCATTACCAACGGCTAAATTGGGTGTACCTTCGTAAGCAGCCACGCCGGAAACTATCATTTCCGGTGCAGAGGTACCGAAACCAACAATAGTCAGACCAATAATCAGAGGTGAAACACCAAAATTTAACGCAATGCCTGAAGCTCCAAGTACAAAACGATCCGCGCTCCAGACAAGTAATATGAATCCAGCCAGAATGGCAATACTATTTAACAGCATCTGTTATTCTTCAAAATCTTCAAAGTCATCGAAAATAGCTTTTGGCGGCGGCGGATTATCATCATAAATTCTGTTTTGGCGCCACTGATAATAAGACTCACGAGTAAAACTATAAGGGTCTAATGCCAGCTCATCCCTCATCTCGGTTGTTTTAAGCAGGTCGGCTCTCAGGTCAACGGTACGTACAGCCGACAGCCCGAATGATGCAGATGCGGGAGATACCTGATTAATAGGGTGAAGTAAATAGTCAACGACCAGTGAGGGCGCATCACGTACACTGCTGGGGCCTAGTATAGGAATAACAACATAAGGACCTGAACCCACTCCCCAGAACCCCAGAGTATCGGCAAAGCTTGCCTGATGTTTGGGCAAGCCCATAGGTGTTCCCAGATCAATTAAGCCGAGAAAACCGTATGTCGTATTAACTGAAAAACGTAATATATCAGAGCTGAATTGTTCCAGCTTAAGCTGCAGTATACCATTGATAATGATAACCACATCATCCAGATTACTAAAAAAATTATGTGTACCTGTCTGCACTGGACTGGGTAATTTTTGATAGCCCTCAGCTGCAGGTTTTAAAATCATCCGGTCAAAACCTTCATTAAAAGCGTAGATTTTTCTATTGAGTGATTCCATTGGATCACTTACATCACCATCGGCAGTGGTTGATGCACAGCCGGTACTGAGCAGGGCAATCGACAGCAATAGAAAAAGTGTTATGACTTTATTACAGAAAAAGTTGCAAAAAGATTGCTGGTGATTATTTTTTTGTTCACCATTCGGGTAGAAATGAGTTAAATAGTTCATAAAATTCGTTGTTATCCAGGGGAAATCCCTTATCCTCTCAGCTATTTTAATTGCTATAGTCTGAAAAAAGAAGTATAAATTGAAGAATTTACCTAATTTATTCTTTATATGGGCTATTTTGCGGCTATGATAATAAAAATGCAATGTTAAATACACACCACTTTTCGATAATGTGATCATTTGCAGAACGATCATTTGCAGAACATGGTTATTAATATGAGGTACTTGCAAAACTGCTCTTAGCTTCCCCCTTTTTAAAAGGGGGACTGAGGGGGTTGCCTTTTGGAAAAATAAAATCTAAGCCATTGATAATGCAAAAGTTAACAAACCTACTCTATCCCCCTTTAAAAAACAATAAAGCGTGTATTATGAACAAAAAAAAAGGGCAGCAGTTAGACTATACTATTAATTTCGGTATAGCAGGTTTGCAAAATGCTTCTTTATTGCAGCATTTTTACCCGACAGACTTACCGCCAGACTGGCGTCTGAATTTTTATAGTAATGAGTTTAGAGCGCTGCTTGTCCGTTTATCTGATCTGAATATTAAATCAGCTCTAACTCCCGATACTATTGACCGCTTTATTGATCTCTTTACTGACATGATAGAAGAGGCTCGTGATTCTGACTGTGTACTATTGTTTGATTTATCAGAGCTGCATGGGACAGAATCAACTGCTGATATGCTGGAAATAATCCTTAATAGTAAGCTGATGGATAGCCGCTATTTTAACCTTGTTAATCTGCAGACACCCTCTTTAGGTGAAGAGTTAAGTAAAAAGTTAGAGAAAGAATCAGAGGAGGAGTTAAAAGCACTGATATTCTCTACTACTGTTGGTACTGTCAACAAAACAGAAATTCCTTTTAAAAAGAGTCCCTGTGTACGCTCCTCTCAAAAGGCAGAGAAATGTGATTGGTTTTATCTGCTTAATGATGAGAATAAAATTAAAGCACCTGAATTAAAAGCATTGATAGAAACTATTCAGCACTCAGCACTGCAGGAGATTTCTCAGCCGGATTGCATGCCGGATAAAGATGCTGCAGATGAAAACAGCATAAATATTGTGCTTATATTTACCTCAGCTCAATATGCTCTTGAAAACTGCCGCAATGCAATTTTACTTGAAAGTATGATGTAGTCTGCACAGAGTATATAGAGATAAGCTATTTTATTTGTTATACTGCACCCTTTTGCGGGCTAATGGCTTTTGCGGGCTAATGGCTTTTTTGAATAAAATTTTTATAAAGTTATCTCCAACATAGATATGCCGAAAACTGATAATAACCTGGTCTGCATTAGGGATCTGCATTTCTCCCGCGGTCGTACAAAAATATTTGATGGAATTAATATTGACATTCCACAAGGAAAAATTACGGCTATTATGGGGCCCAGCGGCACGGGGAAAACGACTCTGCTGAAACTGATCGGCGGACAGCTGAAGCCGCAGCAGGGTACAATTCATTTTCATGGTGAAAATATACCTGCATTAAAAACAAAAAAACTGTTTGAAATGAGAAAAAAAATGGGCATGCTGTTTCAAACAGGTGCGCTATTAACTGATATCAGTGTGTTTGATAATATTGCTTTTCCTCTGCGTGAGCATACCCTACTGCCGGAAGAAATGATTCGTGATATCGTCCTGATGAAGCTGCACGCTGTAGGGCTCAGAGGGGCAAGAGACTTAATGCCTGCCCAGTTGTCAGGGGGTATGGCACGTCGTGCTGCCTTTGCTCGGGCCATTGCACTGGATCCTGAAATGATTATGTTTGATGAACCCTTTACCGGCCAGGATCCTATTTCTATGGGGGTTTTAGTGCAATTAATTCGTACCATCAATGATGCTCTTGGCCTGACCGGTATTATTGTGTCTCATGATATACAGGAAACACTGGCTATTGCGGATAAAATTTATATTATTTCCCAGGGTAAAGTCATAGGTCAGGGTAGTCCTGAAGAAATCAATCAATCTGATTCACCCTGGGTAAGTCAGTTTGTCCAGGGTAAGGCAGATGGTCCGGTGCCTTTCCATTATCCGGCTTGTCCGTATAAAGAGGATATGTTGGCAGGATGACACATAATGCTTAACTGGTTTGCACAAATAGGTTATAGAACTATCCATTTTTTCTCCCGTCTGGGTAGTGAAGTGTTGTTATTTCTTCACACTATTGCGAGTTTTGTTCCTCTAGCACTTCGCCCGGCTCTTATTATCAGGCAGCTTTATTCTGTTGGTGTTCGATCAATGCTGATCATTATCGTGTCTGGCTTTTTTGTGGGTATGGTGATGGGATTGCAGGGTTATAATACCCTGGTTGAATTTGGTGCAGAAGAATCACTGGGGGTGGTGGTTGCTTTATCCCTGGTTCGGGAATTGGGCCCCG
>DAOVUE010000139.1 GCA_030632745.1 Pseudomonadota bacterium
ACCACTATTTTGTTCTACATGTGCAAAGACAATAAAAAAATCACGATAATAACCATTTAATTTTTGAATCGTCGTGATTAAATCAAAAGAAGTTCTGCCTTTCTCCTGCTCATATTGCTCGGGTGTTTTTCCCTGAAATGCAACATTTAAAAACTGGTTGATATAATCATGTCCATCTTCCAACCACTGTTCACTGAAAACAATTAAGGTATGAATCCCATTTGCTCCATCATTAACGGATAATTCCACTCCAGGGAGAAGAAAGATAGCTTCTTTATTAGCTTTTTTTCTAAGAGCCTTAAATTCATCTTTATCAAATTTATTGTGATTAGTGATAATACCTAGTTGAATCTTAGCTGCTTTTAATCCATCAACATAATCAGTGATAAAACTATTGTCTTCACCGGTGTAGATGAATTCTTTATCTGCTCTTGTATGCAAATGGAAATCAGCCCGAAGCCAAATAGACCCATGACTGAATATTTCAGGAGTTTTACTCATATTTACCTCCAATTAATCTGTAGTTTTCTGTTTTCATTTCTATTTTCTACCGCTAGATGTCTACCAATCTGCATTGAGGTATTTTTTGAGTTGTCCGGCATTAAGAATGCCATAGGGATAATTTTCTTTTTCTGAGAGTATCGGACTCATCAAAATAAGTTTCGATTGTTTTATAAATAATTTCACAATCTTTCAAACTACCAATTACATTGATTGTGGTGTCATAGCTTGCATGGTTAATAGCTTTATTTGATTCAGACATGTTTTGCCTTGATTGATTTAGACTTCATCAGGTAAATATTCAAGAAGATCTGAGATTTCGCATTCAAATAATTTGCATAGTTCATTAATTGCATCAAGCTCAATTCTTTTGGCCGTTTCTTGATAAAGCGCAGTCACTGTACTCCGATTTAATCCTGTCGCCCTTGAAATATCAGCTATTTTTAACTTTTTTTGCCCCATTAACGTTGATAAATGACATCTAATCATGATGTTTAAGTTCCAATTTTATTATTCTACATTAATTTTTGTTATTTAGTTTGTAAATTTAACTTACAGAATAGCACTTTATACAGTGTAATGTTATTTAGAATAACAATTCACTAAGGAGTTTAACAAAATGTGCAATAAAAATACAAATATTAAAGAGTGTTATTAAGTTGAAGATGTTTAATAATGAGCTTGAAGGATGATTTAGATTCCCTTAGAATGCAAATCAAGGAATTTTTAGGTGAAGAACCAGAAAAACACTATGGAAGATTTTATGCATTATATTATCGTAGGCGCAGGCCCTGCCGGGGTTATTGCATGTGAAACCATTCGCAGGCAGGATCAGGGTGCACAAATCACTTTGCTCAGTGGACAACAGCAGCCGCCCTATTCCAGGATGGCTATTCCTTATTTACTGGAACAAAAAATAGACGAAAGTGGTACTTATTTACGTCATGATAAGGAGCATTTTAATGATCTTAAAATTAATCTGCTTAATGCTCAGGTCAATTCCATTAACACGCAACAAAATAGTTTATTGCTCAGTGATGGTAAGAGTCTGAACTATGACCAGTTATTATTAGCCACGGGTGCTAAGCCTGTTTCTCCCCCCGTTCCGGGTATTGATTCAGCTAAGGTTAAAAATTGCTGGACTATGGAAGATGCTCAGCACATTGCTGAAAAGGCCGTCTCAGGATCGTCTGTGGTTTTAATGGGTGCCGGATTTATCGGCTGTATTATTTTACAATCATTGCTTAAACGCGGTGTTGATTTAACTATGGTTGAAATGGGCGATCGTATGGTGCCCAGAATGATGGATGATATTGCCGGAGGATTATTAAAAAACTGGTGTGAAGCAAAGGGAGTTAAGATTTTAACCGGACGACAGGTTACATCTATTAGTGACACAGAGAATAGACTCATAGTAGAGCTTAAAGATCATCAGCAGTTAAAAGCTGATCTGGTTATTTCTGCAACCGGTGTTCGTTCTAATATCAGCTACCTTGAAAATTCCGACATTAATACCGACCAGGGCATTCTGGTTAACGAGTACTTACAAACTAATGTCAAAAATATCTATGCTGCAGGTGATGTAGCTCAGGGACTGGATTTTTCAGACCAATCAAACCGTGTACAGGCCATTCAACCAACGGCAGTTGAACATGGTCGAATTGCAGCACTCAATATGGTTAAAGCCAATAGCTGTATTCATCATGGTAGTATAAATATGAATATATTAGATACTATGGGCTTAATCTCCACTTCGTTTGGTCAATGGCAGGGAGTTGCAGGCGGCGAGCAAAGCATACTGCTGGATGAAGCTAATTTTCGTTATTTAAATCTGCAGTTTAAAGATGACTGTCTGGTGGGAGTAAGCAGTCTCGGGCATACCGAAAATATTGGTGTAGTACGCGGACTGATTCGAGGTGAAGTTAAGTTAGGACTCTGGAAGCAGCGCCTAATGACGGATCCCTGTCGCTTAATGGAAGCCTATTTAGCCACTTCGATTGCCCCGTTATAGTTCTAATAGGTGTTGCAGAAGGGGTCGGAGTCAAATGGCATAAGTACGGAATTTAATAAACATTTAATCCAGCATGCCATTTGACTCCGACCCCATACGGATAAATAAATTATGAAAATTCAGTTAAAATGTTTTGCTTTCCTTAATAAGTATTTACCTGCTCACGCCAAAGCCAATGCTGCGATAGTGGAAGTGGATGAGAATATGACGGTTCACGATATAATTGATTATTTTCATATTGATCGGGAAGAAGCCTATCTGGTGATTTTAAATGGTGTTTTTATCTGTCCTCCCGATAGAGACAGCACCATTGTAAAAGAAAACGATGTACTTGCACTATGGCCTGAAGTTGCCGGTGGTTAGCAGCGTCATTGTTGAAAAAGAAATGGGCTATAGCCGCCACGAATTTCTAAACCAGTTTAAGCTGTTTGCCCTGCAGTTTGATTATACAATCAAGCATAATACCATTACTATTGTTAATACTATGGAAAAACAATTGATTGAAATCACTCTGCTTGAAAAACAAGCTCGTCAACTGGGCTCTCTCGTAATCCCTTGTTTAGCAGTAAGCTTCAGCTTTAAAAATTATACCCGTCAGCAACGCTTACATTTTTTACAAGGCTTTGATTTATCTTTTCAGCGCGGGGGAGGTTGATCAAAATGATAAGTATGGATAATGAAGAACTATCACGTTATAGTCGCCATATCATGCTGCCTGAAATTGGTTTATCAGGTCAGCAAAAATTATTGGCTGCCAAAGTGCTTATTATTGGTGCCGGAGGACTGGGATCTCCGGCAGCGCTGTATCTGGCGGCTAGTGGTGTCGGAGAAATCAGCATCGCAGATTTCGATATCGTGGAATTAAATAACCTGCAGCGTCAGATTGCTCATGATGAAGACCAGATAGGTCATGCAAAAGTCTCATCCTGCAGTAACAGAATGGGAAAAATTAATTCCGCTATCCACATAAAGCCTCTCAATAATAATCTTAGTGGAGAGCAGTTAGATTCACAGGTTGCACTGGCTGATATTGTGGTGGACTGTACCGATAATCTAACTACTCGTTTTGAGATCAATAAAGCCTGTGTTAAAAATAAAAAACGCCTGGTCTCTGCAGCTGCAATTCGCTGGGAAGGACAAATTTCAGTTTATGAATGCGGCAGCCCGGACAGCCCTTGTTACCATTGTTTCTACGGCAACAGCGTCGATATAGATCAAAGCTGTAGTCAAAATGGTATAGTATCACCTGTAGTGGGCGTATTGGGTAGTATGCAGGCTATTGAAGTTATAAAGCTGATTGTCGATACGGGGGACAAACTCATGGGTCGGGTATTATTATTTGACGCACTCAGTATGCAATGGGAAAGTATGCAGCTGCCGAAAAATCCTGCCTGCCCGGTTTGTGGGAATAAAAAAGACTGATGAGTGATTTATCTCATGCCACTATCGAGGCAATAAAACTACTCTGCAGTGGTGATGCTGAAATCTGGGAAATCATTATATTGTCCTTTAGTGTTTCCTTACGTGCCATTGTTATTGCTGCACCTGTTGCCATTCTCATCGCTTTTTGTCTTGCCTATTTTAATTTTACCGGACGCCGATTTTTAATCTCTCTATTTAATACCGCCATGGCCATTCCTGCAGTAGTGGTCGGCTTAACCCTGTATTTATTATTATCCAATGTCGGACCTTTAGGCTCTCTGCGGCTGTTGTTTACTCAGGAGGCAATGATCATGGGCCAGGTATTGCTCTGCTTCCCGTTATTGGTTGCCTTAAGTCATGCCAGTTTACAGGCAACCGATAGATCTTCCTGGGAAACAGCCATTACTTTGGGAGCACACCCTCTGCGTGCTATATTAACGGTGTTAAATGAGGCTCGGTTTGCTTTAATGGCAGCCATTATTGCTGCTTTTGGTCGAATCATAGCTGAAGTAGGCAGTTCCATGATGGTGGGAGGAAATATCCTTCACTACACCCGTAATATACCCACTGCAATTGCTCTTGAAACCAGTAAAGGCACTTTTGCCCAGGGAATTGCTTTGGGCATTGTATTATTATTACTGGCCTTGACATTAAATTTGTTTATCAGCTATATTCAGGGAAGAGGTGAATCATCATCATGACTGTCCAGCTAAAAACAATTAATGCCGACGTAAAAGACCTGACTCTCAACAGAAATAAACAAACCATTTTAGCCGATATTTCTTTACAACTGAGTTCGGGTGATTTTGTACTCATGACCGGACAAAATGGTTCAGGAAAATCAACCCTGCTGAAAGTAATATCCGGATTAATAAAACCGGATAGTTTTTCTTTTTACAAAAACAGTCTCAAAACCGAACCAAAAAAACAGTCCTGGTCTGCAGCAAGAAAATATTTACGCCAGAATTTTTGTTACCTGCACCAGACACCCTACCTGTTCAGCGGCAGCGTATATGATAATGTGGCCTATGGTTTAAAGAGACGCGGCTTGAGTAAAGATAACATTGAACACTTAGTCAATGAAACACTGCAGAAAATTTCTTTACAGGATTTATCTAACCGAGCGTGCAATACACTGTCCGGTGGTGAGAAACAACGGGTCGCCATTGCCCGATCATGGGTCATTCGCCCCGGCTTTATTTTACTCGATGAGCCTTTTTCTAACATGGACAAACGTTCCCGTTCTACCAGTTATGATATAATCAATCAACTCAAAGAAGATAATATTGGTATTATTTTAACCAGCCATGATGCTCATAACGGCGAACTGAATTTTAATAAACATTTACATCTCTATCAGGGCAGGCTGAGACAGAAAAATATAATTTTTGTGTAATAAGGGACTTGGAAAAAATTAAAGTACCAAAATTGTGCAGGAGATTTTTTGTCCTCTGAAGTTGCTGTTTTGGTTGCATACCCCAAGGGCACGTAGTAGTGAGCTATGTGGCCAAAGCAGCAACTTTGGAGGGCGTAAAATAAACCAGCAAGGTTGGTACTTTAATAAATGCCAAATCCCT
>DAOVUE010000074.1 GCA_030632745.1 Pseudomonadota bacterium
TGAACAATTGCAAACAATAGTTAAAAAATGGTTTAAAGACAAGGGATACGGCTTTCTTGAAAATGGGACAGGTCCAGATATTATGGTGCGAAAAACAGAACTTATTAAATGTTCTTATTTAAAGGTTCGTTCCATTGTAGAATTTGAGTGCCATATTGATGACCAAGGGTTAATTGCCAAAAAGGTCAGTCTTTTACCAAAAAAAAATAAAATACAGAATAAACAACGTGGTTCCAGAACACATCCTTTTGGTGTGATGACATAAGGGTCTGGTAATGACTTTAAAACACTTAAAACAAAGCTCATGGACAATTGAACAAGCCAACCAACAAGTTAAACAGGAATATGACGAGCAATATTGGCAATTTTTGGTCAGGCTAATTAATATCAAAGAGGTTAAATGGAATGTTAATAATAATACCATTGATTTTGCTGAGTACATTCCAGTAAAAACACTCTTTAATGAAGTGCTAGAGAGAATACCGACAGAAGAGTTTATGGTTGAAAAATGTCATGTATGCCAACATTATTTTAATGTAAACAAAGATGATGGTATATTTGGTGATAGCGAAAAGTTGACACACTTCATTTGCAAAAAATGTGCTCATTCATTAACAGCCTGGGAATTCTATCAAAATCACTTGAAGACTTGAAGGTGCGATAACAAGTAAGGATAGATTGTGCGAAGCCACAATCTTATCCGAGAGTTTATTGAAGAGACAGAAGCCATGTTTCTTAGAGAAAACTTAAAAACCTCAGATAAAGATATCAATTCACAATTCACAGTTTTAGCAAACTTATTACATAAAACACAGCAACAACACCCTGATGGGTGGTGTTCAAGACGAAGGATTAAAGACCGGGCACTAAAAGATTGGAAAATCTTTTTTGTGGAAGTTGATTATAAAGATTTAAGTTCTATGAACAAAGCATAGGCAACAGATACTTTATGCCAATTTGTAAAGCGAAGAGAATTGTTATGGCTTAGTGCCGATAAATTTGTTGATATTATTGAAAACGAACCTGGAAAACTCTGGAAAAGAGTTCGTGAATTGGAAAATTTAAAGTCAATTATTTTGAATATTTCGAATTAAGCTACTTGAGCAAGCTTACATAAAAATATGATTGTGAAGCAACAATAAAATTGAAAAGAAAAATTGATTCTAATAACTAAGGATATTATCAAAATGAAAAAGACCGTGACAATGGAATGGACTAAATCAACTAAGGGTACACAAGTCTATTCATGTAATAATACCGATACACCTGTATCTACAATATATATAAAAAGAAATGCATTGCCAGATAAAGCTCCAGCAGATATTTCGTTGACCATTGAATATGATGAGACTGAATAAAAGCTAACCAATAGAAATTAGTACCATAAATAGGTATCCTCTTGAGAATGAAGGAAAGTAAAAAGTAGATGAAAGAATCAATATTTGCAGAGTTTCAGTATTATATAAAACGAATTAATAATGCTAGAAAATCTGGTATTTTAGAAAAGGGTGACACACTTGAAGATTTAGAAGAACGATTTAGACTGCAAGTTGAAACTGGCTTAGTGATGACCGATCCAGATTCACAAGAAATTTCTATGGAAATATTGCTATCTGATCTGTCAGAAGATAAGAAAAAGGAATACTTATTAGAATTAAGAAAGACAGGTCAAACTTCTTTTGAGATAAAAAAAGAAAAAGTTACAAAGTTACAAGGTAGTGGAAATAAGCAAGTTGATATGGAGCGAGCATTAGATTTAATTGTCAGTGCATTAAAGGCATCAGGTCTGAGAATACAAAAACAACCTTTAGGGGTGAAAATGTTACAGGCAGCCCATGAACTAGGAGATTTTAGCTACACTGATCCCGATGATTTAAAACTTCTATTTGTTAATACAATTAAGCTATCAGGACATGTTAAAAAAGCAGATCCTCTAAAATTGGCTGCAACATTTAATCAGCTGCTCATATAATCAAATGAAATAAGGCTTGTAAAATTAGAACAGTCTAAAACAAATAATAACTGATAAATTGAAAAGATATGGTTCTTCTAAATCAGAAGTGATGCCATCTGTAACTCATATTCAAGATCGTTATTTAGGTTTAAATAACCAGGCAGAAAATTTTCACCAAAGAACGAGACAACAGGAATGACAAATGGAAGGTTTTAAATCATATAAACAGACACAGCTTTTTCAGCCATTTAAATTAGGGGCTATTTCTCTTAATAACCGTATCGTTATGGCTCCGATGACACGCTGTCGAGCTGGAGAAGACGATATACCCACCGCGCTTATGGCAACTTATTATGCGCAAAGGGCAACAGCAGGTTTGATTATTACTGAAGGTACTCCAGTTTCCCCTAAAGCCAGAGGCTACCTATGGACCCCGGGTATTTATACCCAACAGCAAGTGGATGGATGGGCACAGATCTGTAATGCTGTACATCAAGCAGGTGGTAAACTCTTTATGCAAATCTGGCATGTGGGTCGTATTTCTCATAGTAGTTTACAGCCCGATGCGGGTGCTCCAGAAGGGCCAACCGATGAATTGAGTAGTGATACGGTTTGTTTTGCTTTTGATGATGAGGCTAATCCCGGGAATGTCTCAACCAGCCAGCCAATAGCGATTGATGGAGACGGTATTCAACGGATTAAAGAGGAGTTTGTCCAGGCGGCTTTGAATGCCAGGCAAGCAGGACTTGATGGCGTTGAAATTCATGGTGCTAATGGTTATTTGTTTGATGAGTTTCTTAATTCCATCACCAATACCCGTCAAGATGAATATGGTGAAAGCATTGAAAACCGTTGTCGCTTTTTACTGGAAGTGGTGGATGCCGTTTCTGATGCTATTGGTGCAGAGCGAACCGGTGTGCGTATTTCACCGAATGGGCGTTTTAATGACATTCCTGAAGATCCTGAAATGGAAGCCACCTTTACCTTTCTTTCCCATGAATTAAATAAACGAGGTATCGCATTTCTTCATCTCAATGATCAGGGCACTTTCGGTCTGCCTTCGATTCCAGAAGGTTTAATTCCCAAAATCCGTGATGTATTCAGTGGCACCATTATATTATGTGGCGGGTATGATGCTGAACGAGCTAAAAATGCGATCGACCAGGGTATTGCTGATTTAGTGGCCTTTGGTATGCCATTCATTGCTAATCCAGATTTACCCGCTCGTCTTGAGCAGGGATGGTCACTCAATGAGCCTGATCGAGAGAGCTTCTATGGTGGAGCAGAGCAGGGTTATACGGATTATCCTTATTATCAGAAATAGCCACCCCATAGACTCCTGCAATCAATATCGCTAAGAAAAACAAGATCAGCAACAAGACAATCAGTATTTGCCTCAAGGTCTTATATAAGTATATCCCATGGATTGCAGACGAGCCAGTTCAGCTACACCGCTAGGAACAATATCTTGTTTTGTCACATCATATAGATCATTTTCGTAGCTGATTTTCTTACCCTTTAATGTATTAGCACAAACATTAAAGTCAACGCCCTGATCTTTAAGTCCGCTGATTTTTGCCTGCATAATATCAGTGGCATTACCTATTTTAAGCTTAGTATGTTCCTGCGCATCAGGTTCTAACAATAGAGTCAGACCTTTACCGTGCAGGACAACTTTTAAATCAAGGTTTTCAGCACCAACGGCATTGATATGGTTCTGAATATTACGCATAGCTCCGGCCTGTGCTTTTGAATTATCATAGTTAATATGGTAGACCACCTTTTGTTTACCATAACGTTCACTGGCTATGGACTGGCTTGCAGATAATAGGGGCAGACACATAAAAATTGCCCATAATAGTTTTGCTTTTATATTTAACATTATTTTCTCCTGATTGTGTATTTGAAATTTGACGGCTATTGCATTAATCATTTCACCACCATACTCTTTAGACGCGCCAGGCTATGATTTTATTCCATAAAAACTTTATTTAATTTTTTTCAAAAAAATGGAATAAATTAAATAGCGGCTGCGTCTATTGTTTAAGAAGGTGACTTCTTGTTGTATGTCTTAATTATTAAAACCTTATTAGGAGAGAGTAAAGATGTCTATTAATAAAATTATTATCACGAGTTTTTTTCTGATATTTATTTCTCAGCAGGCATCTGCTGATGATGAATGTCCGAATGATACTTTGAATACTGAGTTTGGTGAGGGTACAAGTGACAAAACCACCTGTTTGGGCCCGCTTCCAGAAGATGGTATTAGAGTCGTCATGCAGCTTAATAAATCATGTCGTGATTCCTATGCCAGCCATCCGGTTGCTACAAATGGAAAGCCAACGGGAGAGCTAAGTAAGATTATCAATAATGTGGCAAGCTGTTCCCGTCCTTACGCCCTGGGTAATTTAAAAAACATGTTAACGGATTACACCATAACGAATGGAATCAATGCTGAAGATATAGATATAAAAGTGATCGTTCATAGCGGTGGTGGTTTTCTTATGCTGAAAAATGCAGGGGATGATGGTAAGGGGAATTACTTTACGGGTGATCCCGGTGATGGCCGCAATCAGTTTGAAGGTATGGTTAAGGCACTTATGGATGACGGAGTCAGGTTCTACTTTTGCCAGAATACAACGCGCGGCTTTATCAAAAAGGGGATATTACCCGCTGGTGATGCTACTGCACAGTTAATTGATGGTGTCGAATATGTTACTGCAGGTGTGACTGCTCTGGCAGATCTTCAGGAACAAGGATATAAATATGTGCAGCCCTGATAATCATTTATAAGTTTTCTACTAATGCTCTGTAATCTATTACAGGGCATCTGTTTCCTGGAAAATTTATTATTTCCAAGGCCCTTACACTTTGATATAAGTCCAGCCATTTTGTAAACTAGAAATAATCTCATTTATGACTGGACCATGAACTTTGACGCCAGGTAATAGCTCAATATTTTTTCCGGCAGATTTTAAACGTTTTATAGTATTCGTGCAGGCCACAAATTCAACATTATTATACTTTAGCATCATATTGGATATACGTTTCTGATAAGGCGTTTTATCTTTACGCAATAGATCCATGCCATAAGAATTAGCCAGTACATGCACTTTCCCCTGTTGCTTCATCGCATCAAAACGAATTAATAACGATTCAGCTTTTGTCAGTGCCTCATCAAATAAAGCCCTGTCATTTTGTGCCAGATGAATAATAATTTTATTATCCTGTGGTTTGAGTTGTTCTAGTTTAATTCCCAGTAGATGACTGGAATTATTGTCGGCAGTGGTATTAATATAGCCATGAGTATACCAGCCGGAAGCCAGGCCAAAACATAGAATCAATGAAGCAGCCATACTTGACGGCAGCAGATTTCTTTTGTTACAGGGTCTGATTTCACGGTGTGAGGGTGGACTTACAGAGGCATAACTGGCCCTTATTTTTATTTTTATATCCTGTAATTGCTCGACTCTATGTTGTAATTCAGCATTATTTTGTATCTGTAATTCAATCAATCGGGACTCTTTTTCATCCAGTTCATGATCCAGATAGGCGTTAAGCATTTCTTCAGAAACGGTTTTAGACATTACCTTTCTCCAAGCTGTGCTGTTTATGCAGGAAAACAACCCGGCTTTCATTGTTTAATTTTTCCATCATTGCATTGCGGGCACGATTCAGGCGACTCATAACTGTTCCAACGGGTATTTCCAATACTTGTGAAACCTCGTTATAACTTAAACCTTCCAAATCAACCAGGCTGATAACCTGTCGCTGTCCCATGGGTAATTGCCCTACGGCTTTGCGCACCCGCTGTATCGTTCGTTCACGTTCATGTATGTTTTCAGGGCTTTCATGACTTAAATGGACGTATTCATCAATATCTATAAACTCTTTCTGGCGTCTGAGATGATCTCTCCAGATATTATTCAGGATGGATATGACCCAGGACTCAAGCATGTCCGGCTTTTTAAGCTGGTTTAAGCGCAGTAAAGCCCTGGTCAGGGTATCCTGAACTAAATCATCCGCTAACATTTCATCATGGCACCATGAAAAGGCAATGCGGAATAGTTTATTTCTGCAAATTTCAAGTTTTTGCTCTAAACGCCTGTTACGTAAACAATATTGCAATATGGACATACAAAAAATTTTCCAGTTATTCTCTATATTTTACTCTATAGACGTTCTATAGACGTTGCTCTGCATGATTTTATTCCATTTATTTTAACTATTTTAACAAACTATTTTAAATGCCGCAGGTGAGCTCATTATCCTCATTACGTATAATCCGAAATTCTTCACGTAGTAATACGAACAGACTAAAAAAATATTTCCTTTAAACTGTACCCAATACTTAATAAAAATATTAAGACAATACAACAAACAAAAGGAAATACTATCATGAAAACAATAACAACATTATTATCTGCTGCTCTTTTTGCTTCAGCTGCAATCACTGCACAGGCTGACAATTCCTTATCGAATCTTATTTATGAGGATTCGTCAAATATTTACACTGAAGTGAGTCATCAAAATAGTACACCTGAAGCCATATTGAGCTATGGGGATGATGCTAAAAAAGGTTCTGTGTGGAGTACTGAATTTGAGCAATATGTTAATCCAGATGATTTCAAATCTGAAATAGCAGGTATTGGAGATGTAAATCAATATTTAGGTAACAATCCAGCTGCTGCAGGTACTAACAGTCATGAAGCGTTTATCTATAATGAATTAGCTGGTGAGTATCAGTTACAGTAAAGCTTCTATTATTGCAAAATAAATTAACAAACACACTTGTTTTTTATTTTGTATATACTATTCTAAATGAGAAACGTTTATATTTACATTTTTAATCTGATATAAAAGGATAATAATTATGAATGCTATAAAAAAATTAACAGGTCAATCTCTGGCCATTGCAGCGGCATCTTTGTTTATTGCCAGCGCAGGAGCCACTTTCGCTACTACTGCCGTTGCTGAAGAAGCTCAGGTTCATTGCCTGGGTGTGAATGGCTGTAAGGGAACAACTGCTTGTAAAACAGCAAATAATGCATGTAAAGGCATGAACTCCTGTAAAGGTTCAGGCTGGCTTCCAATGACCAAAGAAGAATGTGCTGATAAAGGCGGGGAAGTTTCAGAGTAACTCTCTTTGAGAAAGTCTTTGAGAAACAATGTAAGGAATGAAGTGAAATCAGTGTTTATTTTTACTCCACTTCATCCCCTTATCTTAATTATCTTAATAAGTTAGCTTACAAAGTAAGCCCTGCTGCAGCCAGTTTTGTATAAAACCTACAGCTCTTTGAGCCGCATTTTGTTCATCCACCCA
>DAOVUE010000003.1 GCA_030632745.1 Pseudomonadota bacterium
AGGCAGGCAAACCCGTCCTCTGTGCAATCGTTTCATTAAGCACTTATCCGAACGATCCCCCCTTCTTTTGTCTCTTGATCTTTTGTCCGTTATGGTTGTAAAGAATAACCAGAGAGGTAATGAATAAAGCAGGTTTTTGCCTAATGCCGGCTGCATGCAATTTTCAAACGACTTGTTTTGTACCTAAAAATATAGTACATTTAAGCTATGTATAATGTACTTATCAAAAAGAAAATTGTTAAAAATATAACAAAACTTCCAATATGGGTATAGAAAAAGATGTCTGTTTTGGTTTTAGATTTAAAAGATACAGGTCCAGAACAACCAAAATGGCAAAATTATAGTAAATTAAGTTCTACAGAATATCATTGTCATCTCGGTACTTCATGGGTAGCTTGCTGGAAACATGACAAAGATACAATTAGCATTGAGGTGTATTATGTTGGCAGTCGTGAAAAATCCCCATACTGAAAACTCTCTTTTTGAGGTCAAAGGGGAAATTCCAAATAAACTTCTTCAATATTTGCAGGATAATTTCGGTAGTGATATCAAAATTATGGATGATGATGAAGAAATGATAGATATCTTTTCCTCAGATTGGTTTAAAAATATTAATAACTCAACAACACCAGGTGAAATCGTAAAAATATATAGAGAAAACCTTAATTTAACTCAACAACAATTAGGCAAAAAACTAGGAAAATTTACCAGGCAAAATATTTCTGACATTGAACTTGGCAGACGCAGCATAAGTAAAGAAGTGGCTAAGAAATTAAGTATTTTTTTTAATGTCGGTGTTGAGAGGTTCATATAGATAAAAGAACCGGGGTGTCCGCAGTAGGATTTCGGTTTCCCGGACAAGCTAGCAAGAGCAGACTTCTGTATTACTTTTTAAGCCAATTTCTAACATTTTACGCCGCAGATAGGCTATTCTGGATTGTAATGGCAGGTTTTTAGGACATACATCTTCACAACCTAATAAGGTCATGCAGCCGAAAACACCATCTTCATCACCTACCAGCTCATAGTAATCACTATCACTGCGTTCATCTCTGGGATCAATCTGATAACGGGCAATTTTATTTAAGCCGACAGCTCCGACAAATTCTTCCCGCATCTGAATAGTGCCGCATCCTGCCACACAGCAGCCGCACTCAATACATCTGTCCAGTTCATAAATTTCCTCTGCCAGTTCGGGCTCCATGCGTTGTTCAAGTTGATCAATGTTCAGTTCTTCATGTTGATGAATCCATGCTTCAAGTCGATTATTCAAACTGCGCATCCAGTTACCGGTGAATACAGATAAATCACCTATTAATTCGAAAACAGGTAGTGGTGCAAGAGAAATATCGCTATCCATGTTAGCGGTCAGCGTACTGCAGGCCAGACCGGGTTTACCATTAATGATCATGGCACAACTGCCGCAAATCCCGGCACGGCAGACAAAATCAAACTTTAGAGAAGGGTCATGATGTTGACGAATATCATTCAGAGCAATAAACAACGTCATACCGGGAGCTTCTTCAATTTCAAAGGTTTCTATTCGGGGTTTGTCTCCTTTTATATGCGGATCAAAACGTAAAATATTGATTTTGAGCAAACGTCCTTTTTCACTATTCATCGGTACTTCCCTTTGCGGCAGAATTGTTATTTAAATCTGGAAAACGCTCATTCAGTCGTTCATTTTTCCCGCGATATTTTTCTGGTAATAAGTGTTTATAAGGCATTAATGTATTCTGCAGTATAAAACGATCCTTATCCTGTTCAGCCAGTTTAGCATGAATATCCATTACCTGCTGTTGTCGTAATTCACTGGCAGGGTGGTGGATAGTGATGTCTTTTCCGTAGCCTCTAAAACCCGGTGGTAGTTCCATTTCTTCAACATCAAGTGTTTCATAGTTCACATCAGGCATAGTGCTGTTTTGATCAGGCCAGCTCATAATGGTGCGTTTTAACCAGTCTTTATCATTACGTTCAGGATAATCTTCACGGGCATGCGCTCCCCGGCTTTCTCTACGCAGCAGAGCACCATAGGCAACGGTTAAAGCTATTTTAAGCATTCTTTGAACACGATAAGCATTGACCAGTTCAGGGTTAGCTGCCTTTGATTTTGAATGTTTCACGGCAATATTTCGACTGCGCCTCAGCAGTTCCTGTAATTCTTTTACTGCAGATTCCAAATCGGCTTCATTACGAAAAATACCGACTTTGTGCATTAGAATCTGCTCCATAGATTCACGCAAAGCAAAAGCATCTTCACCCTTCTTATGCTTTAATAAGCGATCTAATTTATCCTTTTCCTGCTGAATAAAAAACTCAATAGTATTACTATTGATATCTACTTTACTGTCTTTCGTGTCGCAATAATCTGCGATATATTCTGCCACCAGCATTCCTGAAACAACCGTTTCACTGACTGAATTACCGCCCAGGCGATTAAAGCCGTGTATATCCCAGCAGGCCGCTTCGCCACAGGCATATAGTCCCTGCAGGGTTTGTGATTCTCCGCTGTATTTAGTACGGATGCCACCCATAGAATAGTGCTGTGTGGGTCGTACCGGAATCCATTCCTCTACCGGATCAATGCCGAGAAAATTTTCACAGATTTCTTTTACTTCACGCAGATTTTTCTCAATATGCTCCCGTCCCAGCAGGGTGATATCGAGCCATAAATGATCCCCGTAACGTGATGGAACCCCCTTGCCTTTGCGTATGTGTTCAATCATTCGTCTGGACACTACATCACGTGAAGCCAGTTCTTTTTTCTCAGGTTCATAATCCGGCATAAAACGATAGCCGTCAACATCTCTTAACACACCACCGTCACCGCGGCAGCCTTCTGTGGTCAGAATGCCGACAGGAACGATGGCTGTGGGATGAAATTGAATCGCTTCCATATTGCCTAAGGTGGCCACACCCGTTTCAAGCGCTATGGCCTGTCCCATTCCCTGGCAAATAATAGCATTGGTTGAAACACTGTAAATACGGCCATAACCACCGGTAGCAATAGTGGTGGCCTTGGCGATATAAGCCGTCAATTCTCCTGTCATTAGATTTCTTACCACAGCCCCATAGCAGCGCTGCTGCTGGTTTTCAGTGCTATCATGAATTAAAGCGATGGCTTCCATACGTTCATGAACTTCAATTTTCTGCTTTTGTGCTTCGTTGTCCATGGCATATAACATACTATGCCCGGTTCCATCTGCAGTGTAGCAGGTACGCCATTTTTTAGTGCCGCCAAAGTCTCGTGCAGTGATTAAACCATGCGCTTCATCCGCTTCAGTGATGGTCACTTTTTCGGCATTCATAATGGCCTGACGTTCCCCTTTCTTTACACGACTCCAGGGAACACCTTTAGCCGCCAGTTCTCGAATGGCTTTGGGGCAGGTATTAACAAACATACGTACTATTTTTTGATCCGCTCCCCAGTCACTGCCTTTAATGGTATCTTCAAAATGAATATCTTCATTATCCCCTCGCCCCATCACAGAGTTTGCCAGACTAGCCTGCATGCCTCCCTGCGCAGCCGCAGAATGAGAACGTTTGGGAGGCACCAGACTCAATACTATGGGCTCATAGCCACGAGCTTTTACGCCTGTTGCAGTGCGTAAACCTGCCAGACCTCCGCCTATGACTAATACATCGGTATAAATGATTTTCATTGTTTGAACTCTTATCTAACATATTGTGTACCACTGTCTTATTTGCTGTTCTTTTTATATAAAGAGAATGTTAGCAAAATGACAGTGGAAAATTTCATTTGGCTGAGGGCTCTTCAGCGACTGGAGCTGCAGGCTGCGTCTGTGGTTGAGAATGATAGCGTTCGCCGACTTTATCTGCATGCTGGTAGCCAATCAGCATATAGGTTCCTAATGACAATAAACTAATAGTTAAATAAACAATAATGCCGATGAACATCCACTTTTTCATTAACACTTTATTTTTTTTATCCTGCTTTGAGTTGCCTGTGTTTTTACTGAACAGACTGAATAATCCCCATTTTAATGTCACTCGATAAAGCCCTATAAAAGCATGCAAAATAACACTGATTAATAATATCAGATACAATGGCCACATCCATTCACTATAAATACGATCGGCTGAAGCATAAGGGCCTATTTGAGAGGGCTGACTCATCATCATATACAAGTGCACTGAACCCAGAAAAAACATAATAGAGCCGGTGATGACCTGGTAAAGCCATAGGCTGGTATCACTATGTTTAAAATTATTGTTATGGCTGATAAAAATTCGATATTGTCTATAAGTGGATGGAAATTTACGCACGGCAGTCATAGCATGTAGAATAAAAATAAAGAAGATTGAGGCGGCCAGAAAAGAAATAATTCCCGGATAGGTTTCACCAAAAAAATAATAGCCTTCAAAAAATTTTGTCACTGCCAGCATGGCGTCCTTGCTGATTAAAATACTCGCCTCAAATATTAAATGCAGAGTAATAAAGAGAGCTAATATCAGTCCTGTTGCACTTTGTATAAAATCCAGTCGTGCGGGCATGTAACTGATAAAACCACATCGATAGGCGGCAATGCTTTTTTGTTCCCTGTCATGTCTCATTGATGTCTCTCCTTGATTTACATAGAAGGTTTCTACAAAACGGGTGAAAATAAATAAAATACACGGCTAATCGCTTTAAACCAGAAGGGTCGTTGTTCAAAATCTTCAATATTATCCAGATAACAATTATTCATATCATATTCCAGCATATCACTCACCTGTGCATTAAATTCTTTATCTGCGATATAAGCCATGATTTCAAAGTTCAGGTGAATAGAACGGTTATCCAGATTGACAGTGCCTATCCCGGATAATTGATCATCGACTAAAATAACTTTCTGATGACTAAAGCCTTTGGTATAACGATAAATTTTAATATCATAGCCTTTCAATTCTTTATAATAGGCGAAAGAAGTGAGATAAACAAAAAACTTGTCATATTTTTCTGGTAATATAAGACGCACATCAACATTTCTCAGAGCGGCATTTTTAAGTGCGTTAATGACTTCTGCATCGGGAACAAAGTAGGGGCTGGTGATCCACAGTCGTTTTTTTGAGCTATTAATTAATGCACATAAAAATAATGAGCAAACAGGTTTTTCATCTGCGGGGCCGGTGTCCAGAATCATTACATTTTTTGTATAAGTTGTTATTTCCTGCTCTGCTGCTTGCATTTTATTGCCAGCAGTCATTTTGTCTCTATGGGTTTCTGCAGCCTGTATCTGCCAGTTGAGCTTCGAAATATGTCCCCTGCTCCAATACCAGTCCTTGATAAATACCGCCTGCATCACTTGTACAGAAGGCCCACGCAGCAGCACATGGGTATCACGCCAATAGCCCATTGTTTTATTTTTCCCAAGGTATTCATCTCCCAGGTTCAGACCTCCGACAAAGGCTTTTAAACCATCAACAATAAGAATTTTTCTATGATTGCGAAAATTGATATGCAGATACTTACCAATACCATTATGATGGCCGTCAAAACTGGCAACATGAGCTCCCGCCTTTCTTAATTTGTGTAAATACCAGGATGATAAAGCATGAGAACCCACTTTGTCATAAAGAAAATAAACCCGAACTCCCTGTTTTAACTTTTTAGTTAAAAGCTGGCGAAAAGCCTCACCCACTGAATCGTGGTTCACTATATAAAATTGTAATAAAACATAATCCCGGGCAGATTCAATGGCTTTAAGCATTTCCTTATAGGTTTTTTCGCCATTAATTAATAATTTCACGCCATTGTGGGAAGTAAAGGGGAGTGTTTCAAGCTTATGTGTGGTATGGATAATATCTTCTATACCACGCATATTATGTACGTAATAGGGCTTTATTTGCTGGTAAAGTGCTTCTACATTGTCAATGTTTTCCATACGGGCCATACGCATACGATTCATATAAGCATAAAAACGACTGCTGCCGAATACCCAATAGAGTGGTAAGACCAGTAGAGGCAGGCTGATCAAACTAATTGACCAGGCAATAGCTGCCTGAGAAGTTCGGGCTTTTAATATAGCCTGAACAGCAAAATAGATTCCGGTTAATTCGATAAAGAGGTAGAGGAAACCCCAAAAATAAATTTGATCCTCAATAAAACTGATTTCCAGCATTTTTCAAGTACCTCTAGAGAGTATTAATTTTTTTGTTACTTAGAAGCCTTTAGCCAAAGTTGAATTTGGCCAGCATTCATTTGCAGAAGTCTGATATAATTTTAGCTCCTATTGTATTCTTTTAGTGATGCTATGCAAATAACAGGTCTAATTCTAGCGGGTGGCCGTTCCAGTCGTATGGACGGGCAGGACAAAGGCTTGCTTAAATTAATTGATAAGCCGATGATTGAATATGTCATTCAACAACTTAAACCACAGGTTGAACAGATTTTAATCAGTGCCAATCGTCACATTGGGCAATATGAACAATTCGGCTATGATGTTTTATTAGATGAATACGATGACTTTCGCGGCCCTATGGCTGGTATGGCAAAAGGTTTATCCAGTATTGATAGTGAGTACCTGCTGACTGTGCCTTGTGACGGGCCTTTGCTGCCGATAGATTTGGCGGTTAGAATGCTGGATTATGCCCAAAAGATGAATAACAAAGCTGTCTTTGCATTTGATGGTCAGTATAAACAACCCACTTACAATCTGCTTCATACTGATTTACTGCCGGCTTTACTCTATTCCCTGAAAAACAAGGAATATAAATTAGGAAAATGGCTGCTGGACAATGATGCTGGAAAAGTTGACTTTTCTGATCAAAAATCAGCATTTCTCAATGTGAATACAGCGGATGATATACAGCTGCTGTTAAAAAAATTAAGCGGTTAGCTGTGCGGATAGATACATGCACAGAAAAAAGCACGGATAAAATCCGTTTTAGATCAAGGCAATTGTAGTTGTTTTCATATAAACTATGCTGTTTTTGCAACTCACTTTTCACTTGGATCGGGTTCATTTAACCCGGGGCTAATAATTAAGATTTAATATTATGATTGTGACAGATATTTTTGATAAAGGTGGTATTATTGTTTGGGTGCTGGCAGTCTATACGTTTATTGCACTCACTATTTTGTTTGAACGACTGATCCATTTTACCTTTATGGGCAAGCCCAGGCGCAGCGAGGAAAAGCAATTGCTGGAGGCTCTGCGCTCAGGTCAGCCTGAAACTGTTGTTGCAGAAATGCGTGGTCCTGAAGGCAGATTACTGCAGGGTATTTTAGCTGCCTGGAAAGAAGGTATCCACGATTTAAACCGTGTAGCCATTCGTCTGGGAAGTTTTGAACTGGTTAGAATGGAAAGGGGCTTTCGTACCTTATCTTTTCTTGGTAATACAGCTCCTTTGCTAGGCCTGTTAGGCACCATTATTGGTATGATTAAAGCCTTTATGGTGATTGAGCAGGCAGGCGGACAAGTTGATGCTCAGGCTCTTGCCGGAGGTATCTGGGAAGCCATGCTGACTACGGGAGTTGGACTTGCTGTGGCCATTCCAGTGTTATTGTTATTGCATTTATTGGAATCCACTGCAGATAAACGTGCTCATAGTATGCGCCATTATGCCTCTTTAATGTTGGAATATCTGCCGCATATTGATGACTCTTTACCCGTTGATGACTCTTCTCGGGTTAATGACTCTTTACCTGTGAATGACTCTTCTTCACTTAAAGACACAACAGAGCAATCCAATAAAGTTGTCCACCACCGGGACGGTGTTGTTCATGCAGTTTGAAGGCAGGCGACGCACCAGTCATATTCCCAATCTGACACCACTGATTGATATTGTTTTTCTGCTGCTGGTGTTTTTTATGCTGACATCGCATTTTGTGCGTGATGAAGTGCTTAATATTGATCTGCCTGAAGCGGACAGCGGTGATTCACTGGATGAACCGCAGCAGGTAGAAGTTATTATTAATGAGGCGGGTGAATATCTGATAGACAGTCAAATTGTTTCTGCCGAGGCACTGGAAAGTATTTTAAGAGACAAATTAGAAGGACAAAAGGAAAAAGTAGTTCGCATAAGAGGTGATAAAGCTGCGGATTTCGGTAATGCGATTGATGCGTTTGATGCTGCCCGACAGGCAGGAGCTTCAGGAATTGATATTGTGACCATAAAAGAGTCAGACAAACCTGGCTCACAGTCAAATAACATGCCCTGATGGCCACTCAACTTTCATTTGTACGCTCAATTCCGGGTCATGATAATTTTATCTGGTTTATCTCTGCATTATTATCCTGCACAGTGTGTAGTGTATTCTTTGTACTGAGTCAAAATAAACTCAATGCAGCACCTGCAGCGCTTGTTCATGAAACCATTACTCATGTGCGTTTTTCAACACCGGCTCCTCCGCCTGTCTCTGTTGTTCAGCCCGTTGTTGAAGAAGCGAAACCAGAACCACCAAAAGAAGAAAAAATAATTCCACCTGAACCGGTGATTGAAAAACCGCAGCCAAAACTAAAACCAAAGCCTGAACCTAAGCCTAAAAAAGAACCGAAAAAGAAGAAAAAGCCGCTTGTTAAAAAGAAGCCGCCGCTTAAAAGAAAAATAGTAAAGAAAAAAACGCTCAAAGCAAAACCTCCGCTGAAGAAGATTAAGCTGGTGGAAAAACAAAAAACAGTGTCGCAGGATATTAATCCTGATCTGCATAAGGAAGTAAAAGCGGCACCTGTTGCAGCAAGGGTCGATCCTCGTATTATAGAGCAGACACGTATGACCTATCATGCCCTGCTGATGCGTCATATTGAAGTGCATAAAAATTACCCAAGAATTGCCAGAAAACGTAACATCGAGGGACAAATCCTTGTTTCTTTTACACTATTAGAGAATGGTCAGATTAAAAATATAGTAGTCAATGGTAAAAAAAGAATTTTAAAAAAAGCCTCTTTACAGGCTATTAATGACGCATTACCCATGCCTGAAGCACCGCAGGGATTATCACTACCTATGGAAGTTAAATTCAATATGAACTATTTTCTGGTCAAATAATCCTGTAAACCAGTTCTCAAAAAAACTTCTGGAATAAAATAAACTAAGGAAAGACTTTATTTTTTCTTCTTAGTTAGATAAAGTTAGAAGCTGACAGTTACAAAGCTAATAATGACTTAACAAACATCAAAATGGGTATAATTATGGGTAAGCGCAAGTCGGATAAGAAAAACTCAGGATCAGATAAAGTTAAAAAAATTAAAAATGCAGTCTATGAAAAAGAACTGCTCATTTTACAGAATGAGCTGGTTAAGCTTCAGGAATGGGTAATAGATGCCGGTCTTAAAGTGGTCGTTGTGTTTGAAGGTCGTGATGCGGCAGGCAAGGGCGGCGTCATTAAACGTATGATACAACACCTCAGTCCTCGAATCTGTCGTATTGCAGCACTGCCGTCACCCACCGAGCGGCAAAAAACACAATGGTATTTTCAACGCTATGTTTCTCATCTTCCGGCAGCAGGTGAGATTGTATTATTTGATCGCAGCTGGTATAACCGTGCGGGTGTTGAACGGGTAATGGGCTTTTGTACCGATGAAGAATATCGTGAATTCCTGCGCTCCTGCCCTGAATTTGAACGTATGCTGGTGCGTTCCGGTACTATTTTAATCAAATACTGGTTTTCGGTATCTGATGACGAACAGGAAAAACGTTTTCAGAGTCGCCTGGTTAATCCATTAAAACGCTGGAAACTGAGTCCTATGGATTTACAGTCACGCTCTCGCTGGGCTGAGTATTCTAAAGCCAAAGATGAAATGTTTGCACATACTGATATTAAACAGGCACCCTGGTATGTTGTTAAATCAGATGTTAAGAAACATGCCCGTTTAAATTGTATTGCTCATTTTCTCAGTATGATTCCATATGAAGATTTGACTCCGGAAAAAATTAAACTGCCTGAACGCCAGGCCGGTATAGGTTATGTTCGACCTCCTATGTCGGATCAGACTTTTGTTCCAGATGAGTATCCCTAAGTTTTAATTTCAGCATCATTGGCTAATCGAACTCAGGCAAAATTTGAACTCTACCTCTGTGAAAAACCTTCGCAGGGGCGGGATATTGCCCGTGTTATAGGAGCAAATCAACGTAATGACGGCTACCTGCAGGGCAATGGAGTCCTGGTTTCCTGGTGTATTGGCCATTTACTGGAAATGGTCCCCCCAGATGCTTATGATGCACGCTATAAACGCTGGTCCCTCAATGATTTACCGATTTTACCGCAGCAGTGGAAATTAGCAGCAAAAAAATCCACCCGCAAACAACTTTCCGTACTGAAAAAATTACTTAAACGTTGTGATCAGGTGGTCATTGCAACGGATGCTGATCGCGAAGGGGAAACGATTGCCCGTGAAGTATTAGAATTCTTAAAGTTTTCTGGATCCACACGCCGTTTATGGCTCTCAGCACTTGATCCTGTCAGTATTAAACGCGCTTTGAACAGTATAAAAAATAGCCGTGAAACGGAACCGCTATACTACTCAGGACTGGCCAGAGGCCGGGCAGACTGGCTGATCGGCATGAATCTAACGCGAGCCTTTACCATTCTGGGCAATGATCGTCAGGTTCGTTCTGTGGGTAGGGTACAAACTCCAACTTTAGCTTTGATTGTTAAGCGAGACAGAGAAATTGAGCATTTTAAAGCACAGGCTTATTATGAAGTCCTAGCTTTTTTTACTGTGCAGAATGGGGTGCAGGATGATATCAAGCGTCAAAATCTGCAGACAAAATGGATACTGCCTGATGCCCTAAAGCACTGCTTTGATAAGACTATAGCCCAGGCCGTTATTGAGCGCTGTAAAAATCAATATGGCGTCGTCACTGAAGCCTCTACACAGAGAAAAAAACAGCCGCCGCCTTTGTTATACAATTTATCCGCTTTACAGCAGGAAGCTTCCAGACGTTGGGGATATGGAGCTCAGGATGTGTTGAATACTGTACAATCGCTGTATGAAACACATAAGCTTACGAGCTATCCCAGAAGTGATAGTGAATACTTACCTGTCAGTCAATTTAGTGATGTGGCTTTAGTACTGCAGTCATTATGTAAAAATGATCCTGCTGTTTGCGAACTGATTGCTCAGGCCGATCAAGCACAGCGCTCTAAAGTCTGGAATGATAAAAAAATCACGCCTCACCATGCGATTATTCCCACCCAGGCAACACCGGGTATTGCCAGGCTTAATGCCAGGGAATATAATTTATACAATCTGATCAGACGACGTTATATTGCACAATTTTTTCCACATTATGAATACGATCAAAGTATTATCATTATCTCTATTAAGAATGACCAATTTAAAGCCAGCGGCCGTATTGCAAGAATAACAGGCTGGAAAAAAGTAATTGGAATGGATACCGTGTATAAAAAGACAGCTGATGAAGCCGATCAGGAACTACCCGCAGTGACAAAAAATCAACAATTACTTTGTGATGAGCTGCAGCTCAAAGATAAATTGACTAAACCACCCAAACACTATACTGAAGGGACTCTGATTAAGGCGATGGAAACAATCGGCAGTCAGGTCACTGACAGAGTGATGAAAAAAATATTACGTGAAACTGCAGGTTTGGGAACACAGGCAACTCGTGCCAATATTATTCAGACTTTATTTCAGCGCAGCTTCATTGTAAAAGACAAAAAACTGTTGAAAGCAACGGCCCTGGGTTGCAACCTGATTGATGCGGTTCCTGACAGTATAAAAGATCCGCTTTTAACGGCTCAGTGGGAACAGCAACTCGATGATATTGCACATAAGGCTCAGCAAAGTCTGGCTTTAAGTCAGCGTTTTTTACAACAACAAATCAGTTTATTAAACGCTATTATTGATCAAATTAAACATCCGCATAAGCAAGCTCAGGCATTACAGAAAAGCCAGCAGCACTATCAGGCTGGGGATTGTTGCCCGGATTGCCGGCAAAAACTTGAAATTCGCCAGGCAATAAAAGGCAATAAGGTCGGACAAAATTATATTGGCTGCAGTAATTTTCCAGCTTGCCGGTTTTATTACTGGCCCTAAAATGTAGAGACGCTGCATGCAGCGTCTTTCTATAAATTACGGCACGGTTACCACTCTAACCATATTAGTACCACCGGCTTGCTGGCCCGGCCCTGCTGTTACTACAATAATATCCTGAGATTTGATATAACCCAGGTTTTTAGCTTCTTCTAAAGCAAACTCCAGTTTTTCATTATTATCACCACCGCACTCGTAAAGAATAGAATAAACACCCCAGTTCATGGATGAACATAAGGCTACAGATTCCTGACATGTTATGGCCAGAATTAGGGATTCCGGACGATATTTAGAGATTTGACGGGAAGTAAAGCCGGATTCGGTTAAGCTTATAATGGCTGCGGCTTTTAAATGATTGGCCATAGTAATTGCAGCCTGACTGACGGCTTCAGTGACGACATTGCTGCCATGTGGATGAATTTTTTGTAAATAACCAAATTCGGCTAAAGAGGCTTCTGCATGTACCGCTAAAGAAGCCATCATTTTTA
>DAOVUE010000141.1 GCA_030632745.1 Pseudomonadota bacterium
GAGCCAGTGCATCAATGCCTGTATCATCCTGTAAAGTATCCGGTGCCTCATGAAAAATGCTGTAGTGAGACGTATCAGGTGTACTGCAATCACCTCTCACGCCAGGTGTGCCATTTAAAACATAATCACCTGTTGTCACTTTGACATAATAAGTCGCAGGATAAAATTTAATGCCTATATTATCTTCTGCAGTAATCGCTTTGTTATCAATTAATGTTATCCAGTCTGGTACTGAGATTGTATCATCATAATATTCCGTACCTTTAGCTATGAACATACCATTATAAAATTTAAAAACTTCATTAGCACCCGTTGCATAACGTTCCAGAATCAGATTAAACGTAGTGCTGCCGAAAACCGGATCAGATGGCGCCGCTTCTTTATCAATGTTAACATAATCAACTGCAGAAAATTCATCGGTAACCTCACCATAATCTTCCCATAACTGATAAGTCACATCCGGGTTATAATACATTTTATTGTATTCAGATGAACGCGCAAAGCCGAATTGATCTAAAGGGGGGATGGCAAAATGAGCATGCTCAACAACAACATCATTATCATTATCCCCATACACTCTTTCCCCGGTACCGATGCCATTGGGAAAAAGATAGACAAATTTTTTCCAGGTAGCATCGGCAATACCCGCAGGGTTGGCATTAACCGCACCATTTGCTACATAACTATTATCATCGGTATTCCACCATAAGGCACCATCATTACTGGGAAAGAGCACTTCACCATCCATACTGCCCGAATCATCGGTCACCAGGATCAGATTACTTAATGCACTCTTAGTTGTAAAAAGAGGTACAGTTTCCAGATCCAATGCATCCGCATGGAGCAAAGGAGACTGAAAAAGTCCGATAAGAGCAATCATAGCGATACTCTTATTGTTAATTGTTAAACTATTCATAATTCACCTTCACTCTTTCACTTTAACTAATGTTGCTTATGCAAAATTTAGAAACGTCTGCCATAATAAGATTGCAAATAGATCCTGGTCGAATCACTGCCGCCGGTACCACGACTAACAACTTTAAACATGGTGACTGCGCCCCCGGCATTTTTTTCACCATAGCCGCCCAGATTGACTTTAGCATTGGTATCCGGAGCAAGTTCCCGAACATATTTAATAAAGTAGCGGGGTTGAGCCGCATATTCTGTTAATGAGGTATCATATTCAACTGAATCAGTATTAGTCCAGGTCGAAGTTTTATAAGTCGGTGTGGTATCAGCCGCAGCATACAAGCCATTCACTAAACCAAAATCAGAGACCACAATAAGCCCGGAAAGATAGTCTTCCGCGCCTCTTAAGCCAACCTCTGCAGCCTGAAAAGCCGTATTGACGTCTTTATAATTGCCCGCCATTTTTTCTTCAAATACCGTCGACTTCATGGAACTCACACCCAGAATGGTCAGCAGCAGCAGCATAATTAAACTAATAAACAACACCGCTCCGGATTGCTTATTTACTCTTTGCCGATTCAGGCTATTATTTTCTTTATTTAATTTCATCATAAACAACTATAGTTTTATTAATATTCAAACATTCAACAATAACATAAGAAGCAAATTTTCGGGACTGATCAAATAATACGTTTTATGTTTACATTTTATCGTAGGTTGTGGGTGAGTTTTACGAACCCCAACATATATCTTGCTGACACTGTTGGGGGTCGTAAAACTCACCCAAAATTTCTATTCCAGCCGGTTGCGTAAAGCTATTGTTGCATTAAAGGTTTTTCGGATACGTTTATCAGTATAGGAACGGGCTGCATAGCTCACTGTGCTGGTCGTGATAGAAACATTGTCAGCAGTAGTGCTTGCGGTAAGACTCATTCTGATGCTGACCACATCATCCATATCATAAGTACCATCAGAGTGAAGAGCTGCTGCTTTCATATAAATATCAGCCACTTTATCACTATCCGTATCAACCCCATACGAAATCTGCATATCTTCAATACCTTCAACCAACTCTTCAGTGGGCGTACCCGCCATGGTGTTATCCTGACGCCATAAAGAAGGATTACCATTGGCATTAAGTGCCAGATAAAAGGTATAGGACTTAAAACTGAAAATCTCCGCATCTGAACTATAAATAGTGCCTAGCTTCGGTCCGATATTAATATTAGCCGCATGGGTAATTGTTTGTGAACCAACACTCGTTGCATCCCCGGGAGTATTTGATATCCCGGCAATATCGGCAGTCTGGCAGTCGCTGATCATAAACAAAGCATTTTTTTCCAGTCCACAGCTATTCGGAGTGGCAATCTCAATATTGGCATTGTCAGGCAATAAATTACCGGTAATATAACCATCACAACTATCAGCAAACTGCAACAGTAGAATATCACTGCCGACTAAAGGCGCAGCACTCAATTCATCGGTGCCATCACCATCAATATCCGGATCACCATCTGAGTTACTATAACCTTCAATAGCACCATCTGTGTCAAAAATAGCATCAATATCAATATTATTATCTGCAGCATAATCAGGATCCACATTATTCGTCACAATAGCACCCCGGTTTCGGCACCCCTGAAAACCCGCCATGCGGATATCAGGCGTCAAAAAACCAAGGGCAAAACGGGCATTTTCCTGTAATCTGGACAGTGCTTCCGTGGTGCGATAGGTCTGTTTATTGGACAGGAACAGCTGAATAACGCCACCCATTAGAATCATGCTGATAGTGAGTGCAACCATCACTTCAATAATGGTCAAACCGTTCTGTTTTTTCTTATTTATTAGTATCATGGTCTAAAACTCGTCGCAAAAGATTTATAAGTATTGTCATAACCATCATTATCGTCATCTGCATCAGCATCCGCCGATTTATTATCTACCCAGTAAATTGTCACCGTTAAAATCATTTCTGATTGTTTGGCTGCGCTATTATTAGTCACAAGCGCACTGCCGGAAGGTAAAGTGGATGCCAGTGATGCGGCCCATTGAGCCAAATCAGTGGCTGCCATCTGTGCAGGTGTGCACGATGTACCCGTATTATCATCAGTGCAATCAGAAACAACGCTTCCCGGAGAAGCTGAATCAAAGGTGTTAAAGGTCGTTGTTTTGCGTGCCAGTTCAGTATTGGCACGGACTAAATCGGCATAATCATAAGCCAGAAGCGTGGCCTGGGTTCTTAAATACGCACTATGATTGTTACGCATGCCTATCACCTGTAAACCTGCCACACCTAACAGGCCGATGGCAAGAATTACTATAGCAATTAACACTTCAAGTAAAGTAAAACCCGCAACTTTTGAGTTCGCTCCACTTCTTTTTAAAATCATATCAATACCTTTACTCATATAATTTACTGCATATTAGGGGCAACTGGATTTTGCCACTGAAGTTCTGCCTGTGGCATTAACTGAAATGACCCTGATCTGATCACCAGTACAATTCGGTGCAGTTAATGTTAATGCCAGAGTCCCACTACTTCTACCCGTAGAGGTAAAGGTGATAGTTTTTGCATCATCTGTAACCGTCATACCATTTTTCATTGCCGGCCAGACTTTTAAAAGCTCATTATTATCACTTCTTTTGATAAGCCAGCCGTTTGCCCAGCTTTCTGCTGCATCACAGTCACTTTGATCGTCTTTTGCAGAGCAAACAATCAGATCAACTTTACGCCGTACCGCTTCAGATCTGGCATAGTTCAGGGCAGTAAAAACATCATTTGACTGAGTCTGAATTCTATTGTTCTGTATCATAGATTTAAAACTCGGCACAGCAATAGTCGCCAGAATACCGACCAGAGCAAGTACTATCATTAACTCCATTAATGTAAAACCATTTAATTTTTTCATAGTTTAGTTATAGACTCTTTAAAAAAAATTGCATCCGATAAAAGATAAAAGCACTTTTATATCCGACAAGTGGTTCTATTAAGGCAAAATATGTTAACTCTTTCACAATTGAATGATTGTTTAAACGAATATTAGAACGATAATTCAGGCTTTATTTTAAAAAAAACAGACAATATTTAAGATACAGCATATCAAACTGTCTGCAATTCCTTCGGCAGGGAAAAAACCACCGTTTCTTTTTCACCCAGCTCGACATCAGTGGTATTGATACCCTGTTTTTTTAGAAATGCCACCACTTCTTCAACCAGATACTCCGGTGCAGAAGCACCGGCCGTAACACCCACCTGGCGGCAGCCTTCCAGCCACTTTAGCTGTATTTCATCGGCCGAATCGATGAGATAGGCTTTAGCACCCTGTTTTTGTGCCACTTCTCTGAGACGATTGGAGTTGGAACTATTGGGTGAGCCCACCACTAACACCAGATCGGATGATTGTGACAGTGTTTTGACTGCATCCTGTCGACTCTGGGTGGCATAACAGATATCATTTTTCTTAGGTCCGGCTATTTTGGGAAAGCGGGCTTTTAAGACATCAATCACCTCGGAGGTATCATCCATGGACAGTGTTGTCTGGCTGACATAAGCTAATTTATCCGGGTTTTTAACGCTGAGATGCGCCACATCTGCGACTGTTTCAACAAGATAAATACTGCCGCCATGCTGATATTCATACTGCCCCATGGTGCCTTCAACTTCCGGGTGTCCGGCATGACCAATGAGGATACATTCTGTGCCTATTTTACTAAAACGGGTGACTTCAAGGTGCACCTTGGTCACTAAAGGACAAGTGGCATCAAACACTTTAACATCACGGCTGTCAGCTTCTTCTTTGACTGCCCGGGAAACACCATGGGCACTGAAGATAACAATACTGCCGTCAGGCACATCACAGAGCTCTTCGACAAACACAGCACCGCGGTTTTTTAATGATTCCACCACAGCACGATTGTGCACCACTTCATGACGCACATATATCGGCGCACCAAACAGCGTCAGTGCCCGTTCTACAATTTCGATGGCGCGATCAACACCGGCACAAAATCCGCGCGGATTGGCCAGTTTCAGCTGTACATCTTTTGGCTGCACCTCTTTTGGCTGCACCTCTTTTGGCTGCGCATCGTTTGAATGCACGTCTTTTGGATGCACATCGTTTGAAGACATAAGTTTGTTCCCTTTTTTCTCATAAAATATCTGACACCAGGATCAGATGATTCCTACAATTCTATCAGAAATTCCCTGCTGTACGGAAAAATGCTTCGGATTATACTTTTTATCAACTTGACAAGAGCCTGAAGGAACAGGACAACTCAAGCCAGGAATATACTGCAGCAGGTTACACTCTTGAAAAAGAACAGCAAACCAGGGAGGCTTGCTTTCACAGGGTAAATGCTTCCGGCACTTTAAGGAGCATTAAAACCTGAAATGGATTTATATTATTGCAGTATTAAGATGGAACTTATATTTTTTGGCAAGGATGCCGCTATTCAAAAATAACTGTTCCTGTACAGTAGACACAATTCAGGAACAGTTTATGTAGAGACGTTGCATGCAACGTCTCTACTCTTCTACATATAATTTATTTTATAGCAACAA
>DAOVUE010000373.1 GCA_030632745.1 Pseudomonadota bacterium
ATAACAGTGTAGATCTGGTTTGACGCTGCAGCATTGGAAAAATTATCGTTAATATCTTTTTACCATCTGAACAAGACAAACAACTGAAAGAGATACAACAACTTGAATGCTTACTACAAGATGATATTAATACGCTTAAAATAATTGATATCATCCATAGTTATAGCAATTCGGGTTTGAATCAATTTAACAGTAAAGAGAAGACGTTGCATGCAACGTCTCTACGACGCCTGCACTTAGGATACAACGATATGAACAGAAAATTCAGCTTTTATCCTCCACTTCCTCCTGCTTTTCTTTATTTTTGGAATACAAATAAACAATCAGATTTTTTGATAAAAACATCACAGCCATAAAACATAAGCCGATTAAAAAACCCAACCAGGGTTTTTCCTGTAGAATTGTGATAAACCAAAGTGAATTGCCCATATTATTTGTTCCCAGGTCAATGAATTGAAAGTTTTTCAGGATCATATCCAATTTAATTTTCTTACTCAGTAATATAGCTCACATATCAGGCACGATAATTTCTTTAAACTATTCAGATAAACAATAAAACTGAGGTTTTCAATTATGAGTATAGACTATTTTCATCGTGTTACCGCGCTTTTTTCTCCACTATTAATGCTATTTATTTTTCTTAATTTAACAGCCTGTGATAATAAATCAGGCACACAGGCAGGCAAGCAGAATCAGGAACCTGAATTAGTGACTTTGGCTGAACAGGGAAATCTTAATAAAATAGAGGAATTATTATCTCTTGGCAACAAGCCCGATATTGAGGACAGCTGCCAATGGACCCCGTTAATGAAAGCAGCGCAATATGGTCATATTGATATTGTTAAATTGTTATTAACTAAAGGAGCCAATGTTGATCAGGCAGATAAAGGCAATTACACCGCCTTATTATTAGCGGCTTCACGCAATCATCATCAGATAGTTGAATTACTCCTTACACAGGGTGCTGATATCAATCATCAGGAAAGTACCATGGGATGGAGTGCTCTTATCTGGGCAGCTAAACTGAATTATTCAGCAACGGTTGAAGTGTTATTAAAACATAAGGCAGATACACAATTAAAAGATTTTAAAGGAAATACTGCTCTCATCTGGGCAAAAACAATTAATTCTGAAAAAATGATGCAATTACTTGAGCCTTAGTTTAGCCTATCGGGTCGATTAAAGACGTCGCATTCAATGCTGTATAGATGCATAAAACGCATTACCTTACTATTTTACTTGGTTATTATTTTATGCTATCCTAGTGAATATAAAAGCAGTAAATAAAGGCAAAAATTATTGAACTTTATTAAAAATTAGCACTCTATAGTAAAGAGTGCTAAAATTTACTGCTTTAACACTCTTTTTACTTAAGAGAATAGACTATAGAGAAAGTAGGTTAAGATAAGTCTGTAATGAATAAGGAAAAAACTATGAGTACAAAATCTTTAGCAATACCATTAACGGTTCCTACCGGTAGTCTGGATAGTTATATCAGTGCCGTTAATTCGATCCCTATGCTTACCGCTGAAGAAGAATCTGCCCTGGCTGAGAGTTGCGTCGCTGACAGCACTGATCTCAATGCTGCACAGCGTATGATTATGTCTCACTTACGTTTTGTTGTGCATATTGCCAGAGGCTACCGCGGCTATGGTTTACCACAGGGTGACTTGATTCAGGAAGGTAATATTGGCTTGATGAAGGCTGTTAAACGCTTTGATCCTGAAAAGAAAGTCCGTTTAGTTTCTTTCGCGGTACATTGGATTAAAGCTGAAATGCACGAATATATTTTACGCAACTGGCGTATAGTAAAAATCGCAACCACTAAGGCGCAACGTAAATTATTCTTTAATTTACGCCGTAAGAAAAAGCGTTTAGGCTGGTTTTCTGATGCAGAAGTTAATACAGTGGCTGAAGAACTGGGCGTCACTAAAAAAGATGTTTTACAAATGGAAGCCCGTTTAACTTATCAGGATAATGCTTTTGATGGTTATGATGAGGAAGACAGTGAAAATGCACCTGTTATTCCAGCAAATTATCTGGAATCAGCAGATCCTTCTCCGGAGGATTCATTTTTTACATCCAGCACCAAAGCAACGGAGTCCCGCCTGCTGCATACAGCACTGGCCACACTTGACGATCGCAGTCGCGATATTGTTTCACAACGCTGGTTGAGTGACGACAAATTAACGCTTCAGGAGCTGGCGGGTAAATATGATATTTCTGCAGAGCGTGTCAGACAGCTTGAAAACAATGCCATGAAAAAGCTAAAAACGATTATGATTGCTTAGGATCATGTCCTGAAATTAGGGACTTTAAGACCCTCAAGGGGCACCGAGGTAAATTTAGATTGGATTTATCTTTCTGCATAAAAATAAAAAAGGAGCTATAAGCTCCTTTTTTATGCACAATAACAAATTATTATGAACTAGTTCGTTATTTTTACCGGTGCCGGAGCTGGAGCTGCGGGAGCTGTTTCTGCCGGCGGAGCAATAGCTTGCGGAGCATCAGGGAATTGTGGGAGCGGCGGCACAGGTGGCGCAACATAAGGGTCACCATAAGCACTGCCTGGATTTGGATTACCATAACCATAACCACCAGGGTTTGGATTACCATAGCCACCAGGGTTTGGATTACCATAGCCACCAGGGTTTGGATTACCATAACCACCGGGGTTATAATTACGAGATCCACTGTATCGATTATAGTTATTATTACTAT
>DAOVUE010000342.1 GCA_030632745.1 Pseudomonadota bacterium
CTGGTTTATGACTGGAGCAGGGGTTTTATTTGGCGGTATGATCTTAGGATTAATTTTCCCTAAGCTTCGTTCCGGACAAAGAAGAGCAAACTGGAACCGGCTGTAAAAAGGGAAAAGCCTCTCCCCCCCTTTTTTCTATGGGGGGGAAACCAGATCACGAAACATTTTCATTAATTTGCTGAAGGCTCTTTACATTTGCTGAGGGCTCCTTAATTTGCTGAAGGCTCCTTAATTTGCTGAAGGCTCCTTAATTTGCTGAAGGCTCCTATTAAAAATATTTTGCTTCTTGCAAAGTTTCTCTTAATAATGCCATGACATCCGAACTGATTGCATCAAAACAAATCCCTATATAGCTATCAGCAACATGACAAACTTTTGCTTCTATTGTAGTCGATGCAGAACAGTTTTCTTTTACTGCAGCAAAACAGAGTGATATTTTTTCCCGCTTTGAAAATTTATAAGAACCTAATTCAATAGCACAACCCAGCAAGCTCATATTAATAATCCTGGATTCCAGATGGAAATCAGCCGCACCGGCAGGAGATACATAGACCTTAAGACTAACAGGATGTCTTACATGCACACGACGTTCAACAACTGATTTCATGAAAAACCTCTGCTATAATAGCCCTTAATCAAATTTAAAAGTGCCACAGCCAAAAAAATTGGCACGAATTATTTTAAGTAACATAAAAAATGACTTAAAATAATTCTTGAAAATTTTTTGTTACTCAAGAGAGTCAAACTTAAAATTTTCTTTTTAGCTGTGAAACATCCCTGACAGCCCCTCTTGATGCAGATGTAGTCATAGCAGCATAGGCCTGTAATGCCTGGCTTACATGACGAACCCGTGCAGCAGGCTGCCATGCATTATCACCCTTAGCTTCCATGGCAGCTCTACGCTGTTCCAATTCACTATCACTGAGCTTAACATCAATTTTTCTATTGGGGATATCAATTGCAATTAAATCATTTTCTTCAATTAAACCAATAGCCCCACCCTCTGCAGCTTCAGGTGAGGCATGGCCGATAGAGAGTCCTGATGTACCGCCGGAAAAACGACCGTCTGTTAATAAGGCACAGGCCTTACCTAAACCTTTAGATTTCAGGTAACTGGTTGGATAAAGCATTTCCTGCATGCCGGGTCCGCCACGAGGACCTTCATAACGAATAATAACGACATCACCCGCTTTAATTTGATTATCTAAAATAGCAGCAACTGCTGAGTCCTGGCTCTCAAATATGCGTGCCGGACCGGTAAAACATAGAATGGAATCATCGACTCCGGCAGTTTTAACCACGCAGCCATCTATGGCGATATTACCATAAAGAACCGCTAAGCCGCCATCCTGACTATAAGCATGCTGCTTATTACGAATGCAGCCCTGTTCACGATCAACATCAAGGTTTGGCCAGCGTTTTGACTGGCTAAACGCCTCTTGAGTGGGTACACCACCCGGACCAGCCAGGAACATTTGCCGCACATCATTATTTTCAGTCACTGCAATATCATAATGCTTAATGGCATCTGCCATAGTATCACTATGAATCATTTTAACATTGGTGTTTAATAAATCTGCTCTGGATAATTCACCCAGGATTGCCATCACACCACCCGCACGATGCACATCTTCCATGTGATATTTTTGAGTACTTGGTGCAACCTTACATAAATTGGGTACCTTTCTGGAAAGACGATCAATATCATCCATGGTAAAGGGAACATCACCTTCCTGGGCAGCAGCCAGAAGATGTAGAATGGTATTAGTCGATCCTCCCATAGCAATATCCAGACTCATAGCATTTTCAAAAGCTTCAAAGCTAGCGATATTTCTGGGTAAAACAGATTCATCATCCTGCTCATAATAGCGTTTAGCTAAAGCAACAATTCTGCGTCCCGCTTCAAGAAATAATTCTTTTCTATCGGCATGAGTGGCTAATAAGGAGCCATTTCCAGGCAGAGATAATCCCAATGCTTCTGTCAGACAATTCATAGAATTGGCAGTAAACATTCCGGAACAGGAACCACAGGTAGGACAGGCTGAGCGTTCCATAATATCCGTATCTTCATCACTGACTTTATCATCAACAGCAGAGACCATAGCATCGACCAGATCCAGATGAACTTCTTTTCCATGCATAATCACTTTACCGGATTCCATAGGTCCGCCCGACACAAAAACCACAGGGATATTTAAGCGTAAAGCGGCATTCAGCATTCCGGGAGTAATTTTATCGCAATTAGAAATACACACTAATGCATCGGCGCAATGGGCATTGCACATATATTCAACGGCATCAGAAATGAGTTCACGAGATGGCAGACTATACAACATCCCATCATGTCCCATGGCAATACCATCATCCACGGCAATGGTGTTAAATTCTTTTGCCACACCACCTGCTTTTTCAATTTCTCTGGCAACCAGCTGGCCCATATCTTTGAGGTGCACATGACCGGGTACAAACTGGGTAAAAGAATTTGCAATGGCTATGATTGGTTTTTGAAAGTCCTCATCCTTCATGCCTGTAGCACGCCAGAGGGATCTTGCTCCGGCCATATTTCTGCCGGCAGTTGTAGTTCTTGAACGGTATTCAGGCATAATCTTTTTATCTCTATATAAGGGATGTAGAAAAACTAAAATGACGTATTTATTATAGAGCTTAAAGTAATATAAAAATAGCCGTGAAATAAAAATATAATTTATCTACCCCATACAGAAAATTCACCAACCGGTGTATCGCGTTTAAAAATAAAGTGCGCTGCAAAAAAACCGCTGATAAACATCAGTAGATTACCAATAATAGCGGTATAGTATAAATCAAATGGCAAAGTCCATCCGTCAGGTAGTAATCCTTTTTTTGCAAGTATGGTCCAGCAAGTGAATAATGCGGTCAAAATCAAACCACTCCATACCGAACGTTCATCGCCCTGTGTAGTAAAAAATCCCAATAGATAAATCCCCAATACCCCACCGGAAATAATAGACACCAGTATCGTGGCTGTATCCTGCAAGGTCTTAGTCTCAGCATTGATAAGTGATATAGCA
>DAOVUE010000030.1 GCA_030632745.1 Pseudomonadota bacterium
CAGCTGATGTTTCATCTCAAATACAGATTGCAGATCTGCTACACCCAATGCCTTCGCCTGAGCTGAACGTGCCACGACAAAGCAGTCATTATTAGATAAAACAACTACCGCTTTGCCGCGTAGATCGGGACGAAATACCTGTTCACAGGATGCATAGAAACTATTACAGTCAACGAGACAAAACATGATAACGTACAGAATGAATAACAACACCTTCGATAATGAGATCAGAATATTCACCAATGACAATAGGGCTATATTGCTTATTGGCTGCAATTAAACGATTATTTTTTTTATCCAGTATCTTACAGGTTAATTGTCCATCTAAGGCGGCAATAATAATCTGTCCGTCCTGAGCATCCAGGCTGCGATCAATAATGAGTAAATCCCCGTCAAAAATACCACAACCCTCCATCGAATTACCTTTGGCTCGAGCCAGATAGGTGGCTGCAGGATGCTTGATTAAATAACTGTTTAAATCCAGAGAACTGTCTAAATAGTCATCTGCCGGTGAAGGAAAGCCTGCTGGAACCGCGTGCATAAATAGTGGTAAGGGTAATATCTTCATAATAATTATAGCTTATAATATTGTACGGTAATCAAAATTATAATCTATTATAAAGCCTTTAGCCACTTATTAGTTCTATTGTTAACGACTTTCTGTCGTAATTACAGGGTTAACAAATTTTTGTGTTACATCCGGACAGCAGCTATTCATGAATTCTCAATGACAGGATAAAAAATGTTTTATTCTGTTGATTTAGTTTTTTATGATACAGCTCATTGTAAAAACTTTTAATGAGTATAGTGTAGGATCTTTATTATATTGTGAATAAAGGCTTTGTCATGAAAAAAATAATTATAATTTTTATTATTGTATTTACCTGTTACTTACCAGCTTTTGCAATGCAGGCTCCGATAATGAATCAGGTGACTGATTATAGCCCGATAGCTGAGCCAATAATTGCTGATAAGCATGAAACGGCTTTTCCTCTGGGCTTAGGCGTGGCGGCTGATAATGGGGATAAACTTGATCTTATTATTGGTCTTGAAAATTTTACTACTGCGGTTGATCTTTATCTTGGGTTGTATGCACCTGAACTTGATCCGAATGATATCTATCTATTTACAGAATCAGGTAATATACAAGGGCTTAAGACAGCAGGACTGCAGCCCTGGAAGCATAAGCTTACAGAGTCCATTTCTACAACTGTTCTGTCAAATATTCCAACAAATTCTCTACCCTATGGAACCTATACATTTTACTTACTTGTAACTCCGGCGGATACATTGGAGCCACAATGGCTATGGTCAACTGCTTTTCAGCATAGTGATGCAATAAAAGGCATTTTTATCAATACGGTGAGAGAAGATGAACTGGTCATGACTGCTGTTGATAAAAATGATCTTTATTATTCATTCTTTGCTGAAAAAAATGAAGCAGGAGAAATGCTGTATTATCATAAAATGGTTATAGATCAGAGAGATAGTAATGGTGATTTTGAGCATTATCTTAGTATTGATTTTGATCCGTATGGAAGACCTGTAATATTGACAATAGCGGATTCAGGAAGTCAGATATTATTAGAATATGTTTCTGCAACTCAAGTCAGTATTTCAATTAATGAAAATGGCCATTTAAGTGATACTTTTAACATAAACAATCCTTATTCCGGGCTTGAGCCCTCCGTTGAAAACAGGAAAATTCAACATCGAAGTTCAACTTTGGAAAATAACTGGCTCGTTACAGGTGAAATAAAAACCTGTAAAAATGACAGCCCGCCAAAAGTAACTATTAAACCTCATTTAGATGAAGATATTTTAAAGGCTGAGCCGCAATTAGCACTGATCAAAGCAAAAGTATTTCAAACGGATGTTTCTTCCAGTGATTTTTCCTATAGCTATAGACTGCAGGGATTGCCCGATTATGACAGCTGGTATTATAGCTGTGCATGGAACTATGCGGGAGTTCTTGCCGGGCCGGTTATCGGTCTTTTTGATACTGCTGCTCAGCTTCTATCCAATATGGCTAGTGATATAACAGGTGGAACAATCACTAAGACAGGCTCGCAGGTTGTTGATCATTTTGGCGACAAAGCGATTCCAGTGTTTTCATTTGTCAGAAAACTGAATGCCATGAACAACTTACCCATAGATGAAAAAAATGGTCCCTGCAGCTATAAAATCTGGCGCTATCTGAATCAGGTGCAGACAGCTGACAATACAGTAAGCGTTTCGCTTAACAAGGTTAAGAAAGTGGCCACTTATACTCCAAAACCTGAACAACTCTCAGAATTCCTGACGGTAGTCGATGCTCCTGATTTTGATTTTTCTGATAGCTGTGAAAAAACAGAACTTTCCTGTAATAATCAGTGCAGCGGTAAAGTAGTAGAAATTGATTATTCCTGTGCAACTCCTGAAGGAGCAGTATACAAAGAATTTTTAAGCAGTACATCCTGGTCAAAATATTTTCTCTTGAATAAACAGGAGGTGGGCCCCTCTGAGTTATGGTTAACACGTGACGATGGTTCTCTTTATTTATCGTCCAAAACCTGCAGAAATGAAAGCGGGCAATTAGATGGTTGGGATATAAGATATTATGAAACGGGAGAGATGAACCTGGCAACTCATTATAAAAATGATCAAAAAGATGGTCATCAATACGATTTTTATTATGAGCTTGATGCAAGGGGTTCTTTATATGTTGATAATGCCTTTATCAATGGGGAAAATACGACCAGGGAAATATGGTATGAGGATGGAACAAAGAAAAAGTTCTGTGATTATACTACTGAAGATGAAGTCCCTTGTGTGTGGTTCAACTGATCAATCTAAAAACCTCAGGTAAATCTACAGAGGTTTTTAGAACAAAAGTGAACAATGGTGAATGATGCCAAAAATCAGAAATGGGTATTAGGTCTATCAACAGGTCATATCAATCGAGCCTGACCCCGATCTAATATTGATGCAGTATTTAACAGCGAGAGGATGATGATATGATAAATGAGTTTGTTAATGTTTATGAGCCAAGTGGAATTGCTCAGCTTTCAACTGGCCAGATTCTTATCGTTGATGATGATGGCTCAAAGCCCTTATCTTTGTTAAAGCTCAATGAAAGCAATCCCTTTGAGCTCCTGGACAAAGAGGATGAATTTAACTTTGCAGCCATAGAAGTTGATGATCTGGAGGCTCTAACCACTGATCCGTATGATCAAATATATGCAGTCACTTCACATTCACGCAATGGTAAAGGTAAGCTTAATAAGAAACGCAATTGCTTATTACGTTTTACACTTAAAGGGCAGGAGCCCGGTGAAATTACGCTGATTGAAAATCTTAGGCAGTGGATTATCACTTCCTACCCGGAACTGAAAAAATCAGCCAAAATTAGGCAAGTACAAAAAAAGGGTGGTTTTAATATTGAAGGACTGGCGTATGATAAAAAGGAAAATCAGCTCTTAATTGGTCTGAGAAGCCCCCTGAATAAAAACAATCACTCTATCATCATACCAATCACTTTGACGAAGCAGAGTTTTAATAATAAACTCTTCAATGGTAAACCTAATGAATTAATTACATTAGATTTACGGGGTGCTGGAATTCGTGATTTTACCTACGTGTCGCACCTCAATGCATTTCTTATTTTATCAGGGACTTCTTCTGCTAGAAAAAAGTCTGCTAAATTATGGTTGTGGAAACGTGGTGAAGAACCAGTCAGGGTTAAAATAAAAGGATCTAAGCTATCTGGAACAGTTGAAGGTATTACTGCTGTCAAATTATTAAATCAGGATGCTGGTATTATGCTTGTTATTGATGATGGTGATAGAGAATATGGCCAGCCAGGACATTATTTATTTGTCTCCTATGAGCAATTAAAAGTTAAGTCTAAGTCATCTTGAGCACTTGATTTTCCCCACACCTATAGGAGAATATTCCCCTATGTTTAAAGTTGTTTTTTCAAGGCTGCATTTTTTCTATCCGCTGCCTGTTATCTATCAGATTAAATACACATATGATAGAATAAATTTTACTAATGGCTTACAAGAATAATCAAAAATATTTGTAACTATTTGAATTTTAAGGTAAAATAATATAATCACTAAAGAACTAATGATCTTTACTCTTTTGTAGTTTATTATCTGCAGAAAAGTTGTATAGTTATAAATAACAGCCTTTAGGCAAATAAAAGTCTTTAGTTAAATAAAAGACAAGGGGGAAGTATGAAAATAATAAAAATACTGAAAAAATTAATGAGCTCTTTTTCGAACTCGTACGCAAGAACAGTACCTGCAGATGAGTCCAAACGCTCAGCTTTGACAAAACTTATTGCCACTAGCGGTATTGTTGCCCTGGGGACAGCGGGTTCGGTTCAGGCTCATAAAACGGCTGATACAGGTGAAGAAAAAGAAGAACGTTTTCCCGGTGATCCGCCGGAGCATTTTATTGTTTATCAATTTAATCATGCTGAACAGGAATATCATCAGCACGTATTGGGTTCAGCAGGTGCTATGATTGCGAAATATGAGGACAATGTTGATATTGTTATTGCCTGTTTTGGACGGGGTATTCATATTCTGGCAAAAAATCCGGGTCGGCCTGTTGATGATGCGACTAAAGAAAAAGTAAAAAGTCTTGCACAGCAGGGTGTCAAATTTCATGCCTGTGGTCGAACCTTAAAATCTATGAAATGGACTCAGGACGATCTGCTGCCATTCGCTAAGATGGTTGATGTGGGTGTTGCTGATGTTATGGAATTACAGGAGCAAAATTACGCTTATGTTGCCTGGTAGGCTTTTGGGGTCGGAGTCAAATTGTTACTCATCTCTGCCCTTATTTAATCCGGTTGTCATCAATTTGACTCCGACCCCTTCTAAGTTATGGAATAAGAAATGACAAAAATATTAATCACGGGTGCTGCCGGGCGTATGGGAAGAAACCTGATTGCTGCGGTCGATGAAGCAGAGGGTACTCTTTTAACGGCCGCAACTGAACGGCAGGGCAGCAGTATGATCGGTGTTGATGCAGGTGAACTGGCTGGTCTGGAAAAAAATAATGTCATCCTGGTTGATGATATCCAGTCTGAAGTCGATAATTTTGATGTCTGTATTGATTTTACCGCTCCACTAGTCACTCTTGAAAATATTAAGGTCTGTCGGGCTGCAGGTAAAAAAATGGTGATTGGAACCACCGGTTTCACTGATGAGCAGAAGCAGGTGATTCAGGATGCTGCACAGGACATTGCGATCGTTTTTGCTCCTAATATGAGTGTTGGGGTGAATCTGACCTTTAAGTTATTAGATATTGCCGCCAGGGTATTAGGCGACACTGTTGATATTGAAGTGATTGAAGCTCATCATCGTCATAAAGTGGATGCTCCCTCGGGAACGGCCTTGCGTATGGGTGAAGTGGTTGCAGATGCTCTGGGGCGTGATCTTAATGAATGTGCCGTGTATGGACGTGAAGGCCAGACCGGTGAACGTGAGCGCAAAACCATTGGCTTTGAAACCATACGGGCAGGTGATATTGTGGGTGAACATACGGTTATGTTTGCTGATATCGGTGAGCGGGTTGAAATTACTCATAAAGCATCCAGCCGCATGACTTTTGCTAATGGTGCAGTACGAGCCGCACAATGGCTGGATAAGCATGATAAAGGTTTATTTGATATGCAGGATGTTCTTGGTCTGAGAGATTAGATTTTACTTGCTTCGAGCATAATCCCTGTATGGTAAAATATTTAACAGAAAAAACACTCTATTTGTCAGCTTTACATAGACAGAATTTCCGTATTTTTGTAAAATCACGGAGTTGAGGGACTTGGCATTTATTAAAGTACCAATCTAACTTGTCTAAAAAAACAATAGCGTCGTTGTGAAACCTTGAAAGATACGGATATTCCTGCGGTTCCACGCCTAGCTCTTGATTTTTTATCCTGCGTTATATTGGTACTTTAAATTTCTGCTAAGTCCCTAAATTTCACAAGTTTTATTTTCACCCTGATAAAATGGTAAACATTATGGTTCAAGCACCAGCAATATTGGCTCTGGAAGATGGTACAGTGTTTCATGGCAAGTCAATAGGAGCCGTTGGAGAAACTGTTGGTGAAGTGGTTTTTAACACGTCCATGACAGGCTATCAGGAAATATTAACGGATCCTTCCTATAAAGAACAAATTGTTACTTTAACCTACCCTCATATCGGCAATGTGGGTACAAATTCCGCTGATGAAGAATCACATAAGATTATGGCCAGAGGTCTGGTGATTCGAGACCTGCCGCGTCTTATGTCCAGCTGGCGTGGAGAAATGTCTCTTGCGGACTATCTGATAAAACACAATATTGTTGCTATTGCCGATATCGATACGCGAAAATTAACCCGTTTGCTGCGCAATAAAGGTGCTCAAAGAGGTGCTATTGTTGCTCAGGTAATTGATACTAATGACGCTATTGACGAAGCTGCCGCTGTAGCTTCTGCTCAGGCTTTCCCCGGTTTAAAAGGCATGGATCTGGCAAAAGTCGTCACCACTGAGTCCAGTTATGAATGGCAGGAAGGTTCATGGTCATTGAGTACAAACTCAACTGAAATTTTAAATGATTTACCTTATCATGTCGTTGCCTATGACTATGGTGTTAAGAAAAATATTCTAAGAATGCTGGTAGACAGAGGTTGTAAAGTCACTATTGTCCCGGCGCAAACTAAAGCCTCTGATGTGCTGGCAATGAATCCGGATGGTGTATTCCTGTCTAATGGTCCAGGCGATCCGGAACCCTGTGATTATGCGATTGAAGCTATTACTGAAATACTGGAAAGTTCAAAACCCGTATTCGGCATTTGTCTTGGTCATCAACTACTGTGTCTGGCCAGTGGTGCGAAAACGGTAAAAATGAAGTTCGGTCATCATGGTGGTAATCACCCGGTGAGTAATTTAGAAACTAAAGAAGTTATGATTACCAGCCAGAATCATGGTTTTGCTGTGGATGAAAGCAGTTTGCCGGATAATTTAAAAGCAACGCATAAGTCATTATTTGATGGCTCCCTGCAGGGAGTGCATCGCACAGATAAGCCTGCATTCAGTTTTCAGGGACATCCGGAAGCGAGTCCGGGACCGCATGATGTTGCTCCTTTGTTTGATCATTTTATTGAATTGATTGAAGAACAGAAAAGTTAGAAGTAATGGGCCGTACTAAGGGTATGTGTGTACAACTTGCCTGAGCGTCCCCGGAAGTATGCACTAACCCAGCCAGCACGGACTGTAAGCACCAAACTAAATATAAATCGAAATTTGTGAGTAAAGAATGCCAAAACGTGATGATATAAAAAGTATTCTGATTATTGGAGCCGGTCCAATTGTCATTGGTCAGGCCTGTGAATTTGATTATTCAGGGGCTCAGGCGTGTAAGGCGTTGAAAGATGAGGGCTATCGGGTCATTCTGGTGAACTCAAATCCAGCGACCATTATGACCGATCCGGAATTGGCAGATGCGACTTATATTGAACCCATTCACTGGAAAGTAGTTGCCAATATCATTGAAAAAGAACGCCCTGATGCCCTGCTGCCGACTATGGGCGGGCAGACGGCATTAAATTGTGCTCTGGATTTAGATCGGGAAGGTGTTTTAAAACAATTTAATGTTGAAATGATTGGTGCGGATAAAAACGCCATTAACAAAGCAGAAGATCGTGATTTATTTCGTCAGGCGATGATAAAAATTGGTCTGGATATGCCGAAGGCTTTTATTGCTCACACTATGGAAGAAGCAGCAGAGGTACAAAAAAAACTGGGTGCTTTTCCAATTATTATTCGTCCATCCTTTACCATGGGCGGCAGCGGAGGCGGCATTGCCTACAATAAACAAGAATTTGTCGAGATTTGTGAGCGCGGCCTGGATATGTCTCCCACCAACGAACTGCTCATTGAAGAATCCATTATTGGCTGGAAAGAATATGAGATGGAAGTGGTGCGGGATAAGAAAGACAATTGTATTATTATCTGCTCCATTGAAAATTTTGATGCTATGGGAGTCCATACCGGCGATTCGATCACTATTGCTCCCGCTCAAACTTTAACGGATAAAGAATATCAGATTATGCGTAATGCCTCTCTGGCGGTGTTACGTGAAATTGGTGTCGAGACGGGTGGTTCTAACGTTCAGTTTGCGGTGAATCCTGAAAATGGCCGCTTAATTATTATTGAAATGAATCCCCGTGTATCCCGTTCATCGGCTTTGGCTTCTAAAGCGACGGGTTTTCCTATTGCTAAAGTGGCGGCTAAACTGGCCATTGGTTATACCCTGGATGAACTGGACAATGAAATCACCGGTGGTGCAACCCCTGCATCATTTGAGCCTACTTTAGATTATGTGGTCACCAAAGTTCCCAGGTTTACCTTTGAAAAATTTCCTCAGGCTGATGATACCTTAACCACACAAATGAAATCTGTGGGTGAGGCCATGTCGATTGGCCGTACTTTTCAGGAGTCGCTGCAAAAAGCATTACGTTCCTTAGAAATTGATACCGATGGTTTTACTGAGATGGCTCAGGATCTGGATGGTGATACGGAAGATGAACAAATGGATTCCTTACGCCACGCATTAAAAGTGCCCGGAGCTCATCGTATCTGGTATATCGGTGATGCTTTCCGTAAAGGCTTATCGATGGATGATATTAATGAGCTGACAGGAATCGACCCCTGGTTTCTGATGCAGATTGAAGAACTTATCCAGTTAGAAGAAACTATTCGTGATAAAAATATACTGGATCTGGATGCTGCATTTTTATTTGAGCTGAAACGCAAAGGTTTCTCTGATAGTCGTCTTGCGGTTTTATTAAAGACTGATGAAGCTACGGTCAGAAAATATCGCCATTCACACAATATTCGTCCGGTCTATAAACGTGTTGATTCCTGTGCGGCTGAATTTGCTTCAACTACGGCTTATATGTACTCTACCTATGAAGAAGAGTGTGAAGCCGCAGTAACAGATAAAGAAAAAATTATGGTATTAGGCGGTGGTCCTAATCGTATTGGTCAGGGAATTGAATTTGATTATTGCTGCGTTCATGCTGCCCATGCCTGCCGGGATGATGG
>DAOVUE010000306.1 GCA_030632745.1 Pseudomonadota bacterium
AAGGATGCACTTTCTGAACTGGCAGAGCTGGTAAAAGAACCGCAAGCCAATATTATCAAACTACCTAATATCAGTGCTTCAATTCCTCAAATTCAGGCTGCAATAGCAGAGCTGCAAGCAATGGGGTATAAAGTCCCTGACTATCCTGAGATGGTCGAGTCAGAAGTGGAAAGAGACATTAAAGCTCGTTACGATCAGATTAAAGGCAGTGCTGTGAATCCGGTATTGAGAGAGGGTAACTCCGATCGACGTGCACCTGCTGCAGTAAAAGCCTATGCTCGCAACCATCCGCATAGTATGGGTAAATGGTCAGTAGACTCAAAAACGCATGTTGCACATATGGATAAGGGTGATTTTTATGGCAGTGAAAAATCAATAACTACGTCGAGTCCAATAGAAGTTAAAATTGTTTTTGTCAGTGAAAGCGGTGCGGTCTCTATCCTAAAGGATGGAATTAAGCTTAAGTCAGGGGAAATTATGGATGCTGCAGTCATGAGCAGGACTGCACTGCATGACTTTCTTGAACGGGAGATAAAAGATGCTGAAAATAATAATCTGCTGCTTTCTGTGCATTTAAAAGCAACCATGATGAAAGTTTCGGATCCCATTATTTTTGGTGCGGCGGTCTCAGTCTATTTTAAATCCGTTTTTAGTAAGTATAGAGACATCTTTTCTGAGCTGGGTGTTAATCCTGATAATGGTCTGGCTGCTCTGCTGAAACAGATTTCAACACTTGCGCAAGCAACGCAGGATGAGATACTGGCTGATATTGAAGCTTGTTATCAGCAGCAGCCTGAGCTGGCCATGGTTAATTCGGATAAAGGCATTAGCAATCTGCATTTCCCCAGTGATGTGATTATCGATGCATCAATGCCGGCAATGATACGAACATCGGGAAAAATGTGGGGAGTGGATGGTCAGTTACATGATACAAAAGCGATTATTCCGGATCGAAGTTATGCCGGGATCTATCAGGAGACTATTAATTTTTGTAAGGAGCATGGTGCGTTTAATCCAACCACTATGGGCAGTGTACCCAATGTCGGCCTGATGGCACAAAAAGCAGAGGAGTATGGCTCACACGATAAAACCTTCCAGATTGAGGCGGATGGTATTGTGCAGGTCATTGATGCTGATGGAAATGTTTTGCTTGAGCACAGTGTTGAAGCGGGAGATATCTGGCGTGCCTGTCAGACAAAAGATGAGCCCATACGTGACTGGGTTAATCTGGCTGTAAAACGAGCACGTATTACTGCTACTCCAGCTATATTCTGGCTTGATAAAGAGCGTGCTCATGACCGGGAGTTGATCAAAAAAGTACAGCACTATCTGCAGCAGCATGATACAAATGATCTTGAACTCTCAATTCTGCCCCCCGTAGCAGCCATACGTTTCACTCTGGAACGTATCAAACAGGGCCTGGACACTATTTCGGTGACCGGAAATGTATTACGCGATTACCTGACCGATCTGTTCCCGATTTTGGAACTGGGTACCAGTGCGAAAATGTTGTCCATTGTTCCTTTAATGCAGGGCGGCGGTTTGTTTGAGACAGGAGCTGGAGGCTCTGCTCCCAAACATGTGGTGCAGCTGCAGAAAGAAAATCACCTGCGCTGGGACTCCCTGGGTGAATTTCTGGCACTGGCTGTCTCACTTGAACATCTCAGTCTCACAGCCAATAATAGCCGTGCAAAGATTCTGGCAAGCACTCTTGATCAGGCTACAGAACGCCTGCTGGAGAATAATTATTCCCCATCACGCAAAGTGGGAAAGCTGGATAATCGCGGCAGTCACTTCTACATGGCGCTTTACTGGGCTGAAGCTTTGGCAGCACAGACAGATGATGCAGAACTGCAGCAGACATTTATTCCATTAGCACAAGCGCTCGGTGAAAAAGAAGTGCAAATTATTGATGAGCTTAATGCAGTGCAGGGAAAAGAAATTGATTTTCAGGGCGGATACTATAAGCAGCAACAGCAATTAGTTGAGCAGATAATGCGGCCCAGTAATACTTTTAATACGATTGTGGATTCGTTCAGCAATTGATGTTACTGCGATTCATTCAGGTTAAAGGCAGGCATATTAAAGTCCTGCATTAATTTATCTGCTTTTTTCATTATATAGTCTTTAAAAACAGTCGCAATGGGAGATAGGCGCTTTCCATTGCGCTGTACCACATACCAGTGACGGTAAATAGGGAAGTCTTCAACATTTATAATTTGCAGTGTTTTGGCTTTTAATTCCAGTTCCAGAGTATGCAGTGACACAATGGCCAGGCCAAGGCCTTCTTCAGCGGCATGTTTAATGGCCCGGTTATTACTGATGTCCATTTTGCTTTTAAATTCCAGGCTATGTTCAGCAAAAAATCGTTCCACTGCGCTGCGTGTCCCTGAGCCCAGTTCTCTGATCACAAATTCCTGTCTGGCCAGCTCTTTAAGAGAGATTTGCTGTTTTGCTGCCATGGGATGTTCAGGATAGGATACCACCACTAAAGGATTTTCCAGAAAAGGTACTGCTGTGAGATTATGGCCTTCAGGAGGAAGTCCCATGATCACCAGATCACATTCATTTTTATCCAGTATCTCTAATAACGAACTGCGATTGGTGACTTCAAGACTGATGCGGATTTTTGGATGAAGTTTGGCAAAACGACCTAATATTCGAATCACAAAATGATTGGCAGTACTGGCCACAGCTAGTTTTAAATGCCCCTGCTGCAGGGTTTTCATCTGCGCAATGGTTTCTTCCAGATCAATCTGCTGCTGCATTGTATTGTTGGCATAGCTATACATTTCATGTCCCACCTCAGTGAGATAGAGTTGTTTCCCCAATTTTTCAATTAAGGGCGTATCAGCATGCTCTTCCAGCAGTTTAATCTGCATAGAAACAGCAGGCTGAGACAGATGCAGTTCTTTTGCGGCTTTTGTATAGTTCAATAGTCTGGCAACCGCTTCAAAAACTTTAAGTTGGCGAAAGGTTAAATTCATAATAGCTCTATTATTTTCAGGATTATATGAAACATAAATTTAAAAAAGTAGCTTAGCATAAATAGTGTGACAAGAATGAACTATAAGGTTTTCATTATGATAATAATCAAAAAATAAAGATTTACTTTATAGTAGAAAGAAAGTATATTCTTATAACTGATTTTATACGAGCTATTTTATGAATTGAAATATTTACGAATAGCCGAATTAAGTCTCATTTATTTATGTTGTTTTTAGTATTTTCTAAAATGTTCTGAATAATATAATATGAGTAAAATAAACTGATAAAACTAACAGGAGTTCCTACATGGATCAGTCAGCACGTTATGCCGATTTAAGTTTAGATGAAGATAAGTTAATTGCCGATGGTGGCCACATATTAGTTGCTTATACTATGCACCCGATGCCTGGTTTTGGTGGCT